>CAXQBA010000187.1:0-4094 GCA_964221885.1 Luminiphilus sp.
CCATTGTCTTAACAAGGTTATGTGCATTTCCAGAAAGGTTTGGTTCTACATTTTCAAGTAATCCAAAATCTCCATATATATTTAAAGACATTGTGTATTCAGACTTTCTTACTCGTGCAATTAATTGTACCATATCTATTGGGTTAGGCATATTGAATTGAGCGATACAATGCGCCTCAACATTTCTATCTACTGTAAATGACAAACCAGCATCATAAATTGATGTACACAAAACAAAATCAATCCCTCTAAAATCCCCTTTCTTTAGCCTCTCTGTTTCCTCTGTACTCATTGAGTGTATTTCCCCTAATCTATCTGAATAATACATCACTGCCTTTACCTCTTTATTCTTGGTTATTTCTTTATAGAAATCCTTTAAAACACCCTTATTATTTACCCTTATAAATATGGTTTTCTTCTCTGTTGTTTTACCCGAATTATCGATATCTATCCTATCCCAACGCCACTTTTCATAAATGGTCATTAATTGAATAGCGACAGGTATTTTAGATTCAATTCTAATCTCCTTATTTGTCTCTTCATCTTTTTGATTTATGACTTGTGTCATACTATAAAGATTCACTTCTCTACTGACTAATGGTTTAAGGAAATCCGCCCTCTTAAAATCAGGTAATTGGTCAATTATATCTGGTGTCGCTGTTATTAATTTTAATTTGCATTTACTCTCTAATATCATAGGGATTATCTTTCTAAATCCAGCGTGTCCAGCAAGGAGGTGTGCTTCATCTATTACCAGAATATCATAATTAAAATCCTTGTATTGAATCGAATCCCAAGTGGTGATAATGAAGTTCTCACCTGTGTGAAAGTAAATGAAATCACTCCCATATCCAGAAGCCACTCCACTTACTTTTAAATTATCCACCAGTGTTTGCATTGGGCACAACAATGCAACCCTTTTATCTGGGTGATTCTTGGCAAATGTTTTAACTGATGAGGTTTTACCTGACTCTGTTGGAGCGACAATTAGGTTATTGTCTTGAGACAGTAGGATTGAGTCAAAAACGTCTTGATGTGACTCACCTATGTAGTCTTTAATGTTGTATTGCATTATATCGGTTCTATATCCTCTGGAGAAGGATAGCGAACCGACCAACTACCCTCACTCCATCGGATGTATTAAGGGGTAATTATATAACCATAGCCGTCTTGTGGAAAGAAAACGAGTTGATTCTTATTGACAAAACTTTCAACATTTTATTGGAAGATATTCTTGGATTAATATCTCATCAAAAAATAGTGGATACACTTGTTTCCACTTTTTTTCTTGAGTCGAAAAAAGATTTTTTCTAACTTTTTGTCAGATTTAACCAAATACCCTACTGTAATGGGTATTACAAAGATTTTATTATGAAAAAAACATTATTTCTACTTTTCGCCTTTTCAGTATTTCAAATGAATGCACAAACCGTTAATGGATTCAATCTTGAGGATATACCTGCACGTTATATTGAAGTTGTTTCTACTGCCAAAATGTTTAAGCCTTTTCAAGTCACAACCTATGTCGATTATGGTCAAATTGCAAAAATGAATGAAGCGAGGAAAGGACATATTATTGGACCTGATGGTAAGCAAATGACATACAATGGAACGATAGGGGTGCTTAATGCTTTAGAAAAAAAGGGATTTAGATACCTCAATCAATATTTAGTCACCGTAGGCAATCAAAATGTCTACCACACCATTCTTGAGAATACGAATTACAATAAAGAATGAATAAAACAAGGTTAATATTCATTTTCTTTTTTCTCTTCACCTCAACCATTCTTGCCCAAAATTCTTGGGAATATGGAAAAGAGGGAAACGCCTTTGATGGGACATACAAATATGCCTATGTTGAAGGCAAGGGAAGTAGATTCCCTTATAACGACCCTTCACTGATTGTAAGATTAAACAACAATGGTGAATATGCTGTTTACCTCGATGATTCAGGGTTTTATCAAGACGAAGATGACATAGATGTTTATTGGGCTTTTAATAAGGGCACAAGCGGGGTTTATCATTCCTGCTGTTCCTCAATTATGTTGTCTAAAGATGGTAGTGCAATATTTTTTGAAGAGATAAAAAGCCCAGAAAATGAGTTTATCGATATTTTTAGTTTTCTCGAGTTAATGATGGAATCATCTGACTTGTCTATCAGGGTAAGCAGTAAATACTCGAACAACACTATTTCTATTTCATTAAGAGGAAGTTCAAGAGCAATAGAGTATGTGATGCCTAAAACTTTTCGTGATAGTGTAAGGTTGAAAAAACAATCTCAAATAGAAAAAAAGATAGATGAGAATAGAGTGAAACAATCCCTTTATCAGAAGTTGTTTAGAATATCAAAAGACTATAGTCTTGATTTAAATTCTCTCGACCAATTAAATGGTAGGTTTAAACAAGATTTAGGGATAGGACCATATCCTCAATTGGCTACAGGAGAACCTTATGATTCTATATCCATTATGGCAGATTTTGGAAGTAGTCGCTTTCAAGACTATGGCTATGTGGATGTCTCATATGTAATGACTGATGGCAGCAAAAAGGGCATTATAGGGACATTTCAGGTGAAACCTGATTCTCCACTAATGATGGAATATTTGGAGGAGGTAAAAAGAAAAGAACAAGAGGAGATTAGACAACAAGAATTCCTTGAAATTGAAAGAAGTCGAATCTATGGATTATTAGACAAATTTGGTCGTGAAGACATTAAGCAATTTATTTTGAAGTCAATATTAGAAGAGGTAGATAAAGATTCATTTAGTATTCAAGACATCAATTCTATTAATGCAATTTTTTCTCGTTTAATAGGCGGTGACGTAGGCAATTTAAAAATTCTATTATCTCTCAAAGAAAATAAGGAATTCCAAATTGTGACATTGCCCCGAATGGAGGGTGTTTACATTTCTAAAAGAGAGTTAAAAATGTTAGGCGCTAAAATTGATGAACCATTTTAATTTAAATTTATATGTTTTCGAAAAGAAGTCTTGCTCAAAAACAACGAAGGGCAAAAGAAAAAGCATTTGAAGGAATGGGCGGCTGCCTGACATTTGCTATTGTATTTATCTTTAAGATTTCGTTATTGCCATTTACGTTGATTTATTATGGGTTTTTTAAAAAGAGCGTTACAGGCAATTGGAAATTAATCTATAAAATATTGGCGTTTATCATATGGGCGTTTTTTGCATCAATTGCTATTTCATCCGAATGGAATAAGGCAAAACAGATAGAGGAAAAGAATAGTGTCGAGGTTAAGGACAGCATAAATTAATGTATCAAGATTTTATTATAACTGTATTTGTTTTTGGAGCAATTCTATTGTTTTTAGGCTATTCAATTGTCAAGGATATCAAGAATTACTCTCCATCGAATAACGAAGTGAGTAAGGTTGAAATAGAAGAAATTGAAAATAATAGAAGGTCAAGACATATTCCTCAAAATGTTAAAGATGATGTATGGAATAGAGACGGGGGAAAATGTGTAATTTGTGATTCAAATGAGAATTTAGAATTTGACCACATAATACCGCATTCCAAAGGAGGGGCTAATACCTATAGGAATTTACAACTTCTATGTGAAAGTTGTAACAGACGGAAATCTGATAATATTGGTTGATTATGACAAGCGCAAGAGAATATCTTCACTCAATTATTGAAGACAATACAACTCCGAAAGGAAAGAGGTTTGATTACTTTATTCAGACTTTAATTTTCTTGTCTTTAGTCACCTTTTCCATAGATACTCTTCCAAACTTAAGTGAGTCTTTCAGGTCTGGACTGCACATTTTTGAAACAGTTACCGTAATCATATTTTCATTGGAGTATGTTTTGCGACTATATGTATCCAAAAAGCCATTGAGTTACATATTCAGTTTCTACGGTATCATAGACATTTTAGCCATTTTGCCATTTTATCTAAACACCTTCCTCGACTTGAGATTCCTCCGAGCATTCAGAATCTTTCGAGTGTTTAGAGCATTGAAATTGTTGAGGTATAACAAGGCAATTAATAGATTCAATTTGGCATTTAAGATTGTAAAGGAGGAGGTTGTTCTCTTTATGATTGTAATTCTGGTCCTGATATTTATTACC
>CAXQBA010000188.1:0-6470 GCA_964221885.1 Luminiphilus sp.
AGAAATAATCTCATTTCCAAAATCTGTATAATTGAGGGCTCTTGCAATCAATGATTCGTCACCTTCTGATCGATTCATCATAAAGTGAATAGACGATTTCACAACCAATGCATGAAGCAGATCATAATGAAATTGAATATCTGAATATTGTTTAGGAAGAGAATTTGAACCTAACTTGATATTTTCTTTTAGCGCTGCATTTAATGCAATATCTATGTATTGACCGGCTAGATCATATGAACCGAACACAGAGTTGATCTGAGCTAGATATCGCGCTGTCTCTGATAAAAGATGCGTTCGTCTATCAAAGTTATCATTAATGATTTGATAAGCCTCTATGTAGAACTTCTGAGCATCATCATAATATTGTGCATCATAATAGAGATTCCCCTTAGCCATTAGCAATTCAATAGTAGACCTGATCTGATCTTCAGGTCCCATAGACATCAAATAAACTTCAGCCCGCTTAAAATTTAATAAAGCAACATTGAATTGATTATTGAATGCAGCATCTTTTCGATGAATGATGCCATCCAAGTCGAACTTATCAAGTTCCTGCTCAACAGACCAGCCTTGTGGAAGATCGGATAAGGTTTTTTTGTACCAAAAAGTTGAGTTCCCCTCTCCTTCCAATTTTTGACAAATTTTTCCTTGTTGTAAGAACGAATCAAAGATATCCGTTTCATCGGCTCCATTTTCTATTTGCAATCGAAGTGCGTCACCATTTTTATTCAATGCATCCACATAGTCTCGTACACTGATTGCAATGCTAGCTAACATGGATTTGGTTTTTGCTTTATCCTCTACAGATAAATCCCCCTCCAAAGCTCCCATCAACTGATCATAGGCTTTATCATAATCCGTGAACTTAAAGGAGCTCCTTCCAGCTTTATATTTCAATTTAGTGCGCTCACTAAGATCCAATCCATCGCCCTCTTCATCAAGCTTGGTCAGGTAAAAATTCATTGACTCATCAGGCATCGCCAGATCATCATGCAACAAATCAACTTTATCTTCCACTTCATCTTCCCAAGTTGCACTTACCTCATCGTCAGAAAATTGATCTGCTATCGCTAAGATCTCTTTGTAATATGCCAGTGCTTTTTCTTTTTCACCTTGCTTCTCTGATAAGATTCCAAGATTTTCTTGTAGTTCGATTTCAAATACTGGAGAAACAGAATTAGGATTCTCTTTAAAAACAGTGTTGGCTTGTCTTAAATATTGATCAGCCTCCTCGTTTTCATTGTAATACAGGTGATATTTACCAATACATAATTTTAAATATGCCTCAGTAGCTTTATTAGGTGTATCCTGTTGGTCATATAGATCTTCAGCACGTTTAAAAGCGTAGAATGCTTCTTTAGGTTTATTTTGATGAAGCAGTGAGATGGCCTCCATTGCTTTACTTGCAATATATCCATCAATATTCCCATTTTCCTCATATCGTTTAGCCGCTCTATCAAAAGTTCTTTCACCACTAGACAGGTTCCCTTTCAATAACTTTTTCTCTCCATTGCTGAATGTCGTATACGCCCCTTTATTAGCTCCTGAAGAAGGTAACTGAGCATCTGAGAACCAATAACAAAATAAAAGAAAAATTACTATCAAATATTGCATGAACTTCAATTATGAATAACTATGTATTTCATTATCTGATATACAACGCATATCTATCTTATTAAAGACGGTTTCCTAATTTATTCAAAATAGACAACAATTCATTAATTAATTTAAATTTCAAGTATATTTGGGGAAGTCACATTAAAATTTAACATACATGTCGGGAAAGTTGACACTGATCATTGGACCAATGTTCTCAGGAAAGAGTACTTTATTACTAACAAAATATAGAAGATACCAGATTGCTGGTAAGCAATGCTTATTGATAAAATATGCAAAAGATGATCGCTATGATTCAACAGAGGAAATGTTGATCACACACGATAAGGTCAAGTATAAAGCTACGTCCTGTAACCGGTTAGCGGATGTACACAATATGATCCTTGGCTATGATGTGATCTGTATTGATGAGATACAATTCTTTGAAGATGCAAGTATTTATTGTGAAAAATGGGCTAACTCTGGAAAAGTTGTGGTCGCTTGTGGATTGAATGGTGATTTCAGACGAAAACCTTTTGAACAGATTTCCTTACTCATTCCTCTCAGTGACACAATCAATCACGTTAATGCAGTCTGCAAGTATACGGGTGGAGATGCTCCATTCACGAAGCGATTATCTAAGGAAACAGAGCAAGAGGTGATTGGAAGTACCGACAAGTACATCGCCGTATCAAGGACGATGTACATGTTCGGAGATCTTCACTGAAATAGTAGTAGTAGTTAAATTTCTTTATTTGGCATTTAAGGTTATTTCCAATCCCATTCTGTCATTGATTGCCATATCTCCTAGTTTACTGGATTTATATACAATACCCCATTGAGTACGATCAATTGTAAATGCTGGTGTAGTAGCAGAAAAACCATTTTCGTCTATCATCACTGAAGCAGGAAATTGTATGTAATTGGTCGTATCTAACATTGTTAGGTTACCACCGATCATATGCGTTGATGTTGAATCAGAAGACGCAGAAACCTCAATGATCTCAAACTGGCCAGTTGGATAGGTCTCAACCTCGAAGAAATCGCCCATTTTTAAGTGTTTTTCCAATTTTTCCTTTCCCTCACCTTCTAGATCTGTTACTTCAATTGACGTCATATCAAGAACAAAAATACCACCAGCCAACTGACCATCTTTCATTTCAATATGACCGCTCTTTATTCGTAGATCTCCAACGTGAGACCCCGTAGGTTTTGTCCCCTCCCATTTTATGATGGAAGTTGCTACGTCGACCTCTAGAGAATCAACAGCTTTGTTTTCCGAGCTCGTTTTAGCAGCTTGAGCATCAACTTGCTCGCCCTTAGGATCAGCATTGCAACCGATCAATAAAAATGTAATAAGTGTAATAGATAAAATCTTCATGACTAATTTTTTTTTACTGAATGTTTAAACATGTAAAAAGGTTCAAAAAGGACTCAATTTTTCTGTTTCATAGCGCAAATAGTCTAATAATTCCTTTCTGTTCCGAATCGTTGCTAAATCTTTCTCGTATTGCAGTGGTTCCCCTATGTGAATATAGAATTCCTTATTCAATTTATTCCGGACCTCATTCAATAAAAAACTAGCACGTAAAATAGGGCTCAAATGACTGGCGATCTGAAACCATCTGGAGTTCATTCCTTCAAAATAGATGGGTACCACGGTTGCTTTTGCTTGTTGTATAGCTTTAGCAACAAATAATTTCCATTCCCAATCCTCTACAAATTTTGAAAAAGGTTTGGGAGAGTTTGCAACGGCTCCTGCTGGAAAGATCCCAAGGGCCTCTCCACCCAACAATCGTTTCAGGGTTGTATTGCGAGTATTGATATTTGTTTGAAGTGCTTCTTTGGATTCACTGAAATCTACGGGTAATAAGAAGGGTTTGAATAAAGCTTCATGACATAAAACAGAGTTCGTAATGACCATAAATTTCTTTCGGATCAACGAAAGTAGATAACCCAACATGAGACCATCCACCACACCAAAAGGATGGTTTGCCACGATAACCAATGGACCTTCACTCGGTATGTTCATCCATTTTTCGTTATCAAAATGCATTTTGAATCCTAATCTGTCAATTATAGCAGGCCAAACATCGATCGGCTCATCTGTAACAGCACGAATCTCAGTATATGCCTTTTCTATTCGTTTACGACCTGTCGCATATTCAATGCTTGAAATGATCATCCTCTTTAAAAAGGGGTCATCTAAGGTAGAATAGCTCAATCGAACTTTCCCATCAACGAATAGAGGATTTTCAGCCTCTTTTAAAATCCGTTTACGTTGTTTCTTTGCCATAACCAGCTATCAATAAAACAATCAAACTAATACATGCCAATATCATAATGAATAAGGCGGGCAATCCACCTAAATTTGAAATCATCTTGATTCCCTCAACACCAGCCAAACTGACCATGATACATGCAACGAGTCCGATCATACCACCCCAAAACACCTTTAGAACAGTAGATGAAGTATCACTAGTAGAACTAACGGATGCCATGGCTGTTGTGTTTGAATCTGCTGAGGTTATAAACGATAAAAACATCAGAAGTATGAAAAATACCGTAATAAAGGGAGCTAACGGTAACTGACCTATCATTGAATACAACACAGACTCAGCCCCATTTTCTGATAAGCTATTCATCAAGTAACCATTCGTACTTTCATTAAGTAATAGAGATGTACCACTAAAAATTGACATCCAAATAACAGTAAAAATAGATGGTAAAAGCCAATTAAACAGAAGTAACATTCGGACGGTGTAGCCCTTACAAATACGACCTAAAAAAATGGCACTAATTGGTGCCCATGCCATCCAAACAGCCCAGTAAAAAACCGTCCAATCATAACTCCATGGATCAGAGGGATCAATGATAACAAGCAAAGCAGAATGAAAAAAAGTTCCTACGTAGTCCCTTAAAGCGTCTAAACTGATGGGTATTAAATTAAAACCAAAGCCTGTGAAAAAGACAAATATAATAACAGCCATAAACCCTAACGTATTAATCGTTGATAGGTATTTGATCCCACGATGCAATCCAGATATAGATGATAAGACAAAAACAAAAACCATAATAACGCCTAGACTAAAAAAGCTGAACCATCCTTTTTGTATATCAAAAAAAGTCTCAACGCCACCTATAATAGCCAACATAACCGTTCCTAATGATGCCGACATTCCTGCTACAAGACAAAACAAACAAAGTGTATCAATACTTTTGGAAACCAATGATCTTTTGAAAAAATTACCCAGTGGAAAAAACAAGGATGTTACCGAATTCGATCGATCATGATTATAAATCGCCAAGGCAATTAATAAGGTTGGAACAGCATATATAGCATAGGGTATAAATGACCAATGGAGATACATTGTTGAAAGAGCAAATATAGAAGGATCAACTGTTCGGCTTTGGGCTTGTGTTTGCAAATGGATCATCGGCTCCGCTGTTCCCCAGAAAAGAATACCAGATGCAATAGTTGTACAAAGTGTGATGGCAAAAACACGTTTTTTATCCAAGATAGGTAGTGCCTGTTCACCACCAATCCTTACTCGTCCGATGGGAGCTACAAATGCCAAAATACACAATAGCACCATTATCAGTGCCGTTAATGAAAAAAGCCATCCAAAATGGTGAAGTATCCACTGATTAATCTGTATGAGAATCTGTTCAAACCAATCACTCGACATAAGGCCAAACAGAACGATCACCACTGTAAAAACAAACGTGGGTAATATGACCATCCATCGAACACCTTGCATCAAAAAAGGAATTTGGTATTACTCTTATTGATTTTTCATCAACTCAGCATAGTTATGATAAAAGTATGGGATCGTTTCAATGCCTTTGTAGTAATTGAATAATCCATAGTGTTCATTAGGTGAGTGTATTGCATCAGAATCTAGACCAAAACCCATCATGATCGTCTTTACTTTTAACACATCTTCAAACAAAGCAACAATAGGTATAGATCCTCCTCCTCTTTGCGGAACCGGCTGACGTCCGAAAGTTGTTTCATAGGCCATTGAAGCCGCTTTATATTCAATTCCATCCGTTGGAGTAACTACAGGCTCACCTCCATGATGAGGAGTTACAGTTACTTTCACAGAAGGTGGTGCAATACGTTCAAAATGTTCTTTAAATAAAGCCGTGATCTTATCACTATTTTGATTTGGAACCAATCGCATAGATATCTTTGCATTTGCCTTAGAAGGTAAAACAGTTTTTGCTCCATGACCTGTATATCCACCCCAGATACCATTTACGTCAAGTGTTGGACGAATAGATGCTCTTTCAAGAGTAGTATATCCTTTTTCACCTTGAACGGCATCAATATCCAAATGATCTTTGTAATCATTTAGTGAGAATGGTGCATCATTCATAGCTTTACGTTCCGCATCACTTAAGTTAGCCACATCATCATAGAAACCTGGAATGGTTATGTGACCATTCTCATCAATCAAAGAGGCTATCAAATCTGATAATACATTGATCGGATTGGCAACTGCTCCTCCATATATACCAGAATGAAGATCACGATTCGGTCCAATCACTTCTACTTCAACATAACTCAAGCCGCGAAGACCTGTACAAATCGATGGAATATCATTGGCAATCATTCCGGTATCTGATATCAGGATTACATCACAAGCAAATTTTTCCGCATTTTTGCGAAGGAATGGTTCTAGATTATCAGATCCTACCTCTTCTTCACCTTCAATCATGAACTTCACATTACATGGTAACGAATTGGTTTTTATCATGCTTTCAAAGGCTTTGACATGCATATACATCTGTCCTTTATCGTCACAAGCTCCCCGAGCAAATACAGCACCATCAGGATAGATCGGAAGAGCGTCGTGTAGGGAAAG
>CAXQBA010000189.1:0-2272 GCA_964221885.1 Luminiphilus sp.
GTAGTCATTAGCGTGAGTGCCATCTAGTCGAACCATCATCTGGTAGACACTATTTTTTGTATTAAAATCAGCTACTTTAAAAAGATTGATGATCTCATCACGTTTCGAGTCAGTAAAAAGCTGTACCCACATATTACCCGGGTAATCCTGATTGGCAGCATTAATGACTTGTAAAGCAGATAATACGGACTGTAAACCAGCCTTTGTTTTATTTTCCTGTGTGATCTGATCCAAACCTAGGAGGTAATATTCAAACATTGCTCTGCGCATATTCTGCATACGGGCATTTAATAAATTTTCGATCAACCAATATCTCGAACGTTTAACAACTGCATTGCCACTTGTCCATCCAACCGTGTACCCAGATGAGGCTGAATTCTGGGCTGTATTTTGGATGTTCAACGCTTTTTGAAGATATTCTTCGCCACCCATTTCTGAGAAACTATCATAATCTAAGCCTATAATAACATAGGCATAGAATGCTAATATTGAGGTGAGGTTAGATGTAAAGGTGTTTTCAGAGAAGTCTAATACTTCAAATTCACCGTATTTGAATTTGAACTCTTTATCTAAATTTTGAAAAAGGACGGAGTTGTAACTGGTACCATAGACGGGCCGACTTGCCTGTATGGTCATTTGTCCCTCAAATTCAGTTTGAGAAAGTTCTTTATCGATCGTAATGATAATGTTTATATCAATGAATTCAGCTGGTTCGAATTCGTCTTCTACCCAGTCACGTGTATTCATAAATTGTTCGATAGCCGTCTTCAGGCTTTTGAATATCTTAGGGTCAGCTGTTTGTAGTTTTGGGGTATTAATAGTAACCTGCGTGACAAATTCTTGTGCAGAAACCGTTAAAGAACAAATGAGACAAAAAAGAAAAAGGAAATCACGCATACTTGTTATTTCTTATTTTAACGTAAGGGCTTGTTCCAAAATATCAAAAGCCAATGATTTTTTTGATTTTTTAGGAAATTTTATGATTTCTTGATCTGATTTGATTACCTGAATCATGTTGGTATCGTGCTTGAACCCTGCGCCTTTATCGGCCAATGAATTAAGAACGATCATATCCATATTTTTCTTTTTGCGTTTTTGCTTCGCATTTTCTAGCGCATGCTGTGTCTCGAGTGCAAACCCGATAAGCTTTTGGTCTTTTTGTTTATGTTGACCGATGTACATTGCGATATCTGTAGTGCGAGAAAGTTCAATATGAAAATCTTTTTCTGATTTTTTTAGTTTATGTTCTGCAGTATGTTGTGGTGTATAATCAGCTACTGCAGCGGCTAAGATACACCAGTCTGCTTTCGTGTAATGGATCTTCACAGCTTCAAACATATCAGCAGCAGTAGTAACATGAATGATGTTAATTGCTGTATTTGACGGAATAGTTTCTGCTGGACCAGTTATAAAGGAAACTGTTGCACCAAGTTCACAAGCTGCTTCAGCAAGCGCCGTACCCATTTTTCCAGAAGAATGATTGGTTATGAAACGGACAGGATCAATAGACTCACGCGTAGGGCCTGATGTGATCAAAATATGTTTACCGTGTAATGATTGTGTGTTGGTGAGTTTCTGCTTAGTAAATTGAAGAATCTGTTCTGGCTCGATCATTCTCCCTGGACCATGTAATCCAGAAGCTAGTTCTCCAGTGCCTACAGGTAATACAATGACACCATCTGAAGCAAGTTGTTTGATGTTTCGTTTAGTTGAGGGATGTTTCCACATATCCAAATCCATGGCTGGTGCGACACAAACCGTACATTTTGCCGATAAATACACAGCTGTTAGTAGATTGTCGCAGTGACCCATACAGAGTTTGGCGAGTGAATTCGCTGTGAGCGGGGCTATAATGAAAAGATCAGCACATAAACCTAATTCTACATGATTCTGCCAATTATCTTCCGTATGTATGTCTGTTAGGACAGGATTTTTTGAGAGTGTTGATAAACTTAAGGGCGTAACAAAATTTGTAGCTTGTTGGGTCATAATAACCTTTACTTCCGCTCCCTCTTTGATGAGTAGGCGAACCAAAAAAGTCATTTTGTAAGCTGCAATCCCGCCACAAATGCCAAGTAATATCTTTTTTCCTTTCAACATACACCTATAAAAATGAAACACCTGATAAAAGATTCATCAGGTGTTCATATTATCATTGTCTACTGTTCGTCGATCTCTTTGTATCTCCAGTATATTTTATCCTCCATGAATTCGTGAAGGGCAATGATACTTGGATTAGGAAGACGCTCATAGAACTTTGAGATCTCTATTT
>CAXQBA010000190.1:0-3602 GCA_964221885.1 Luminiphilus sp.
TGATGATCCAATGCATACCAATCTATGATCAATTTCTTCATATCGTCATGACTGACCTGATGATACTGGTTTGTTGGGTGCTCATGTTTATTGATGGATGACTTAGCCAAACTGATCAAAATACGAATCGAGATACACGTATATAATTGTTCTATTTCTATTTGTTGGAGTGGACGAATACCGTGGTACCCACGGACCATTTCACGCATAGTTTCTATTGGATTGACACTATATGTCAATGCATAGGAGCAAGCAATAGCTAGATCATGAATACTCGATGTATGTATAGCGTCTCCCCAATCAATGATTGATGAAATTTGCCAACGTTCATGTCCTGTATGAATGATAATATTATGGTCGTTGATATCATTATGGATAAAGGATTTTCGTAAGGATTGAATGGTAGATATATTATTACGAATCAACTGTTCAAAAAATATAAAGGGTTCTTGCAATGATGGGTCTAAGAGGTGTTGATATTCAAAGACCCAAAGAACCTGATTCGAATCCCAGTCATGTTTTGTAAAATAGGAAGAAGTGAAATCAAGTAATGCATTAGTCATTTTAGCAACTTCAGTACCTAATTCCTGAAATAAACTAGAGGAATAATGATGTTGATGTGCCATTGGTTTCCCTTCGATCCAGGATAAAACTCGAACCTGATAGATCTGCTGATCAACAATAAAAGGCGTAATGAAAGAGTTTGAAACATTTGCAATAGGTTGAGATGTAGATATCCCTTTATGCAAAAGATGATGAAGGATTGCATCTTGCTGTTGCAGCCAAATAATTTCTCTACTAGGCGGTGAGATTTTAACAAGAAATGAACCCTCCTCTGAACGAATCAAAAGATTCAGATCAATTTCACCAACAAGTTGCTTCAATGTACCGTGCAAATTATATTGCTCTGCCAAAAAAAGTAGCACTTGTTCATGGGAAAAAGGCCAATTCTTTGCTATTTTATCCGTTGTATTTGCCATGTTTTTTCTTGTTTTTCACCTGAGGCTAAACGATGTAATCCAATTTGGTTATTGAAGGCGTCAGCGATACCAGTCATCGGTTCAACGGCTATACTTTGATTATGATCTGGAGTGTAAACTTGAATAAATGGATCGTTTTCAGGAAAAGATTCCAGTAAAGCAGAATACCTTTTGGTGTGGATGCGGATCGGTCCATTTTTAACACTAAAACAAGTGTCGTATCGTTCATTTTCAAAGTTATTCAGTTGATCTTTTACGCAAGATATCTCCTTTATTGGAATCATCTGATGATCTACATCAAAATACGAACAGATGGGCATTTCGATACGACAACTTCTCATATCACCATAACTTTCAAAATACGGATGCCAGCCCAAAGTGTAGGGGAGTATACTATCAGAAATATTATGAATCTCAATGGTTAATGAACACTGTTTTTCCTCAAAACAATATGTAGCTTTTATTATAAATGGAAATGGATAGGATTCAGATGATGAATATTGAAATGTAAAAACTAATCGAGCTGACTGATCAGTTTGGTGTGAGGATTCGAGTTCAAAAAACTCTTTATAAACTAGTCCGTGTAGTGCGTTATTGAATTTACATTCATTAATTGACAGTTGATACTTGGTATCATTCCACGTATATCGACCATTACGGATTCTATTAACAAAAGGGAATAAGATATCTTAACAAGAACTATTTCTGAATGTATGATCCGGCAATAAATTATTGATAATAGGTGTTTCTCCAAGTAGTAATCGTTGTAATGAAGCCCCTTTACTTTGGCATATGACGGCTATTTCTTTATCCTCTTGTAAAACCTGAATATATTTTTCATGGTTACTTGTATATTCTCTAATGGAGTACATATATTTAGTTTTAAATCAGCTTAAGCGAATCTAATGCAAAAATCAATTATTCTCTCGTTATTATCTTTTTTTTACCATATCACTTTAGCACAAGATGTATTTCCGCCATTTTTGGAAGAAACTTCACCAGCTAAACCAGACTATAGTTCTGCTAGTTCCTGGGCATCTTTTGGGGATGGAAAAGGATTTGCTTACAAAGTTCCTAGACCATTGCGGTCACAAACAACAGGATTAGTGGATAGTGTTGATATTTTTTTTATTCATCCAACTATTTTTACTGGAGAAGTCAAGGATACCTATTATTGGAATGCATCTCTTTCTAATAAAAAGTTGAATCGAAAAACAGACCGATCAACCATTAAAATGCAGGCAAGTATTTTTAATGCAGCTGGACGAGTATTTGCTCCTCGATATCGACAAGCCCATCTACGTTCTTTTCGAGATGCTCATAAAGAAAACGGACATAAAGCCCTTCTTTTGGCCTATCAAGATATCAAAGACGCTTTTCTTTGGTATATGAAACATAAAAATGAGGGACGACCAGTCATATTTGCAGCTCATTCGCAAGGAGCATTACACCTCTCATTCTTATTAAAAGAATATTACGACAAAGAAGAACCTGAATACGATAATCTAGTAGCTGCCTATGTGGTTGGTTGGGGTGTAGGAAAAGATCAGTTTGCTTATCTTCCCGCATGTCAAGATGCTGATCAAACAAACTGCTTTATGACTTGGCGAACCTATAGAAAAGGAATATACCCAAGTTGGGTTCAAGCAAATGACTATTGTACAAATCCTCTAAATTGGAAAACTGATACAACCTATGCAGATTATTCTGAAAATAATGGGGCTGTTTTAATGGGTTTTCATACAGTGCGTAAGTCCCTTTTTGATGCTCAAATACACGAGGGCCTATTGTGGGTTGGACCACCAAGGATTCTATTTTCTAAATTATTACAACGAGATAATTATCACATTGGAGATTATAATCTATTTTATGTGAATACTCGAATAAATGCGATTCGCAGAGCTAGAAATTATGTATCGAGGCATAATTAACGATTTTTTCTTTGGAAGACGATCGACTGATGTTCATCCCGAATCGTCATTGATTTTTTCTTTTTCTTGAGGACTTCATACATAAAGAATTCATCGTCATTACTCAAATTGATCTCTTGATTAGTTGGATCAAATGACCAGTTTCCAAGATCAATGATCTTGTTTTCTTGAAACTTCTTATAGGTATAGTCTCCTTTGAAAATGATCGTTTGTACATCATCTTTAATCATGTTTTCACCGACTTTTTTTACGCTCCAATGTCCAAGAAAATAAGCATCTTGCAACGGCATATGTTTGATTTTGGGATTATGTTTTAATCGGTAAAGCTGTGAATTTGATTTGATTTTATCGTTGTAGAGGGTCAGTGTTTTATGCTCAACAGATACGATTTGATACGTCTGCTGTTCGATCTTTGAGTCAAAGGTCAATTCTTTTGCGTCTGGGGAAAGCGACCATGTGCCAATAAACTCTTGAGAGGGGTGGTGAGCCACAAGTTGCCCTAGCGGGAAAAGGGAATAATAAAAATCGTTCTTTCGTTTGCGTTGTTGCCCACCCCAAACACCAATTAATTTGGTATACATAACCGTACGATCCAATTTTGGGATGTACAATGATCGATTCAAAGTAATATACGCTGATGTATCACGCTTTATTTTGATGCGTGATGGCCCTATGGATGTTGTTTGTAAGG
>CAXQBA010000191.1:0-2945 GCA_964221885.1 Luminiphilus sp.
TATTCTCAATACCTGATCCATCACTAGAGTCACTGACCTCTGCACCTTTACGAGACGTCTGTATTCTCTCTTTTAATTTTGTTCCTAATCAAGATTCCATCATCATGGATTATGCTTTTGGTTCTGAAGAATATATCGAAAAGCTCGGTCAGTTGGACCATGATGTTTTTGGTGTTTTCATAACTGGACAAAATCCACAAGGTGGTATTTATGATCATACTAATATTGCGTTAGTCAATGGGTATAGTGAACCGGTCAATATTCAATCAATAAACCATATCAGTCAGTCCAATCTTTATATCAATAATTATCCACAAGGACAATTATCAGGCCTTGCTAGTCCGTTCATTGTATTAGATGGTTTCACAAAATCGTTAAGAACTGGTATCAGCGTGATGGCGGGTGGTTTATATAACATGAAAATCGCTATTGCAGATGTTGGTAATCCATATGATGATTCCTATCTATTTATACGTAAAAGTTCGATTCGAACTTTATCAAATGTTTCTGCACTACCGATCGAACTAAGTGATCTCTCTATTGAAAAAATAAATGACGGTATTCGTGTAGATTGGTATACGTCTTATGAGAATAATAATATTGGATTCAAGGTGTTACGTTCATCAGATGCGATTCTGTGGGAGGAAATCGGTTTTCATCCTGGAAGGGGAGTGACCAAAGAGATTACATCTTATTCACACGTAGATGATCATCCACTTGATGGGCCAAATTACTATAGACTTGAACAGATCGATAAAGATTATAATTCACTGTTTTCGAATGTAACGTATTGTTTCTGGGATCAGGTTACAGTTGAACCTATCGAAAGGTGGTATTTATCAGGTCGTCTGTTAGATATTCTGCTGCGTGACGAACCTTTATCTTATGTTCAATTGGATCTACTAACCTTGTTAGGTCAAGTAATCGAATCCCATACTATCGAAAATCGGAGGAATACACTAGATTTCAGTCATCTGGATGCAGGTCAATACCTTGCTAAAATTCGAATTTCAAATCGAGTATTCGTAAAAAAAATGATACTACGATAGCTCGCCATCCTCTTATATTACATTTCATGTAACCATTTACACAAGACATCGTAATCTATGCTGTAATACTAATTTATGCAAGATTCCCGACAGTTACTCCGTCAATCGTTTATTGATAAATATAATTATACCAAAAGTCTACCTAATCTACACTTGAATTTTAATGCGGTTGGTGAAGAAGAAGTGCATCCATTTGAGCAGATCTATTTTCATGGAGTAATAAAATGCCTTGTTGAATGGTCACAATTCTCAGACCATAACTTTTATTTGATCGGTTCTAACTCTCCATGGGATTACTCTTTTGATAATAAAAGTATTGTATTTTATTTGTCGAATGAAGATCATATTGTTCCTGATTCGATATTGAAAGCAAAGGCGATATTCACGCCATATCTACCCAAGAATGGACCTAAAAATATTTTTCCTATTCCATTGGGATATAATGGAAGCGTTCCAAAATTAGATGTGATTCCGATAAATGAACGAAATGTTGATGTTTTTTTCTCAGGTAATTTGCACAAAAGACGTTTGCCTTTTTATCTAGGAGTGAAAGCCTATCAATTTTCTCAACAGTTCAGATCGGCAAAAGATATTACAAACATTCAATTCAACAATTCATTTGCGAGTGGTTTTGATCCTATGGACTACGCAAAAATGATGATGGATACAAAAATTGCTCTCGTTCCAGAAGGTTATTTATCTAATAATAGTTTTCGTTTTTTTGAGGCTGCAAGATCTGGAACTGTGATCATTTCAGCAGAACTCTATAAGTATCCATTTTACGATGCTTTCCCGGGTATCAGAATGAGATCCTGGTGGGGGTTGAACAAAGAAATCCGTCACTTACTCAACGATAAACCACGCTTAGCTGCTCTTCAAGAGCAAATATTAAGATACTATGAAGATCATTGCAGTGAAAAAGCTATCGCAGAATACATTGTTAAATGTGTAGAGAAATTTATCTAGGAGAAGGCAGCTAAAGCTTCTTTGTTGAATCGCTGAGTTCTTTTTTTCATGGTATCTATAGCATCTTGTCTGTCTGTAAACGTAGTACCATTGACATTTACGATGTGGTCTGCTAACGTATCGTATTTTTTCAACATAAGTAAGATCCACACCATGTGAAAATCAAGACCTTCAAATACCAGTGCTTTGTTTTCTGCATATTTGTCCAGATTTTCTAAGAATTCACCTGGCATATCTGTCCAATGCATATTGGGTACTAAATGATGACCAATGTGATAACCATCATTAAAGCATTTCTTGTTGTAACCAGCATTGATACAAGTGATACTATTCTTATAATCATTGTCTGGTTCCTCAGGATCAACAAAAGCATGTTGACCCCAATTACCTGACATCATTCCAAACCGAACGAGAAGAACAGGAATAACAAAAACAAATAGTGTTGGTAATAAACCAAAGAAAAAGGCAATTACGGCGAGAATTACATAAAAGCCATATTCAATACTTGCTGCTTTTCTTGCCATCTTGTTGCGCTTTTTTCCAAGGAAGTAATTAACTAAGTCAAGTATGCCAACTACAATAAAGCGAAAATAATATTGAAGGAATCCCAAAAAACTATCTCGTTGGAACGGCATTGTAGTAGATCGATCTTCAGGCATATTTCCCTCCGCATGGTGCATACCCATGTGATGCATGAAATAGAGTTCAGGTGATTGTCCCATGAAAGGTCCCAAAACCCATGGAATATATCTATTCCAACGATCATGTGCTCTTTTAAAGAAAGGTCTGTGTGACGTGTTGTGTAACATGAGGGTATAAGGCCCAAGATAGATACCCACACACAAAATAAGGTGAAAAATAGCCCATGCGTACCAATAATAACCAGTCAATAACGGTGTATAAAGTAGGATAGCTGATGGGATCAGTGTA
>CAXQBA010000192.1:0-7140 GCA_964221885.1 Luminiphilus sp.
GAAGGCACACTCTTTCCCTACACGACGCTCTTCCGATCTCAAAATAAATCATTTACGTTAATTGAACCTACGGCTAATTACGATAATATCATCGGACAACCCTATACCTATAATCCATTCAATAAGAATGGAGAGGCTATATCATTTAGCGACTTGCAGTATGCAGGTGTTTTTTCTAGGGGTGTTTCGTTAGGTAATAATCAGGATCTGATCTTAAATTCAAATTTTAATCTTCAGTTATCGGGTAAAATTGGAGAGATTGATGTTTTGGGCTCCCTAAGTGACAATAATATTCCATTACAACCCGATGGGAATACACAACAACTCCAAGATTTTGATCGCATCTTTATTGAGTTCTCATATAAAAGGAATAAACTCAAAGCAGGTGATTTTGATTTACGAAGTCCAAGAAACATGTATTTTTCAAAATATTTCAGACGCTTGCAGGGTGGACATATTTTCACCAACTTTAAAATCAATAAGACAACAACAGCAAAAACAGATGCTTCATTTGCAGTGTCTCGAGGTACCTTTTATCGTAATTCATTTATTGGTGAGGAAGGCAATCAAGGTCCGTATCGTTTACAAGGTGAGAACGGTGAACTTTTTTTGATCATTATTGCAGGTAGTGAACGAGTATATATTGATGGACAATTAATGAAACGAGGAGCAGATAATGATTATATTATCGATTATAATCTTGGTGAGATCACGTTCACAACACGTCAGATCATTACAAAAGATAAGCGGATTCAAGTTGAATTCAGTTATACTAATTTTAATTATTTGAGAACAATCGCAACTGCACACACAGAGTGGAATATAGGAAAACGAGTTACCGTTCGATTTGACCTATATTCAGAACAGGATGATAAAGGTCAATCCGTAACAGAGTCCCTCTCAGATAGTGCTCGTCAAACGCTCATATCTGTTGGAGACGATGTGGAATCTGCCTATATATCCAGTTTGACACCCATCCAGAACGAAGAAGGAAATTCGGGTATTTTTTATGATCTGACGGATACAACAATAGGTACATTCTTTTATGATTCAATTCTGGTATATCAAGCTTTTCCAGATTCATCATCGTATCGAGTTAGTTTTACTGCATTCCCAGATGGAGGCGATTATATCCGAGATGCATCATCAACTAATGGGGTGATCTATCAGTGGGTTGGTCGAGATACGATTACTCAGGTATATTTGGGTACCCACCGTCCAGTAAGATTATTAACGGCACCACAGCGTAAGCAAATGTATTCTCTTGGAGTAGATGTTGATCTTGAAAAAGGTGGTATCGTAACCTGGGATGGTAGTATCAGTCATCAGGATCTAAATACGTTTTCTACAATTGGTAACAATGATAATGTGGGTTTAGCGACTCGGTTAGCATATAAGAATCGTATTTATTTGTCCAGGAATACATCAAAAGATACTAGTTTGCAACTTGGTGTTGGAGTAACGTATGAATTTATAGGTCAACAATTTAAAACCATTGAACCTTTTCGGTTTCGAGAATTCAATAGAGATTGGAATATTCAACAGGCTATAGATGCGGATCAACAGTTTTACATGGCTCATCTGGATCTGAATAGTGGTAAATGGGGATCAATTCGTTATCAGCTGGAAGGTTTACAATTCTTTGGTGCTTACGCTGCACTAAAACAAGGTCTTTTAACGCGTGTCAATTATCAAGGTATATCGATCCAATCTAAAACAACGATTATGCAATCTCAGACGAACATGGACGAAAGTCTATTTATTCGACCTAAATGGGATATTTCATTTGCATCGCCAAAATTTAAGGCATTGAGAGTTGGTCTTTTGTATGAACAAGAATACAACCGTCAGATATCAATGATGGACCAACAATTAAGTCCGCTAGCTTTTCATTTCATATTCATGAAGGCCTATGCAGATTTTGATCTTTCGGAAAAAACAAAGATAAAAGCTGAGTACATAAGAAGATATGATTGGAATCCAGACAGTACTGATTTTGCATTATTCTCTACAGCTAACGATGTTAATTTTGGTGGGAATTTACAACCAAATAAAACATCCAATCTCGTCTGGAATTTTACCTTTAGACAATTAGACATACAAGATACCATTCAAACAACCTTACGAGATAAGCAGACATATCTTGGACGATTAGAGTATAATGCACAAAGCAAGAAAGGTTTTATACGATCTAATACGGTGTATGAATTAGGTTCAGGACAACAACGAGAATATGTATTTAGTTTCGTTCAGGTCGATCAAGGTAGGGGGACCCATCAATGGATCGATAGAAATGAAGATGGTGAACTACAAATCAATGAATTTGAACTATCTAATTTTCAAGATCAAGCTGATTTCATTCGTGTTTCGTTGATTACGGGTGATTTTATAAGAACGGATAATTTGATCTTCAGTCAATCATTACATATTCAACCAGCTCGTTTGATCCGGAATCCAACTAATACACTTCAAACATTACTCAAAAAAACCTTAATTCGGTCTATTTTTAGAGTGGAACGAAAATCTTTAGAGCAAAGCACCTTAAATCATCGCTTTAATCCATTTGATTTATCCTTGCTTGATTCATTGGTTGTATCTTCAAATTACTCGTTTCGTAATGTTCTTTATTTTAATAGGACTGGCGTTTACAGTGTTGAATTCACCCATTTACAGAGTGCAAACAAACGCCTTTTGGCAACGGGAGCTGAGTCAAGGAATCTGATGGAACTATTACTACGTCAACGGATCAACGTACGTCCTAAACGAGGAGGAACGCCAAAAAATTTAGTTTTAACTAAACTTTCGATCCAAGCTAGTATTGAAGCCAAATATACACAACAACAGAATGAAGCAGAACTCTTTTTGGATCGACGTTATCAATTACGAAATTATATGATTAAGCCAGTCATTTCAGCTTTATACGATAAAAATATTCGCATTGAGGGGTCTTACAGTTATATCAATAAAAAGAACCAGTGGGACGACCAGGAGACCTTCCTTGCTCATGATGTTTCGATTAATGCCACATATAATCGAAGTTCAAAGACGAATATTCGAGTTGGTCTTACGTATGTAAATGTTCAGTTCTCAGGTGACTTGAACACACCTGTTGCATATGCTATGACGGAGGGTCTCAATGATGGGAATAATTATCTTTGGAATGTATCGATCAATCAGGCTCTTTCCAAGAATATTCAATTGATATTCAGTTATGAAGGTAGATTAACAGGGGATAATCCGATCGTACATGTTGGTCGAGCACAGATTCGAGCTAATTTTTAATAGGTCTTTATTACACCTTTCACCATTTTATCATAAAAAACACCAAATGGTATATAAGGGTATCCATCAGATGTCCATGTTTTTTTCCAATCTGAAAAGGCCTTGGGCATGTAGACATACCACCACTGTTTTTTGTTTTTGAGAAGATTCTTCTCACAATAAGATGCGATGTATTGTCTATAAAAACGAGCTGTTTTATGTGCTGCTAAAAATTCAAGATAAGCACACTGTTGAATGTATTGCTCACGAGTAGATCGGAACATTTTTACATCCAGATCCAATGCATTGAATAGCTCATGCGATTGTATGTTGTATAATTCAAAACACAAAAAAGCAATAAAAGCCATGGGGTCTTTACATGGACGAACCCAAACTTGAGCCAATTGGTTTTTATTTGGATAGATGTGAAATGCATTAAACTGAAATTGGGTATCCATGCTATGCGTCTGATTCATCCAATAAATGGGTTGACCGATAGATACACCATTAAGTTGATCAATGATCCATGTACTGAGAAATGTAAACGAGTCTAAAATTGGTTTCAGATCTGGATTGTATTGGACGATCTTTTCGAGTTCATTTTTACCATGACTTATATTATTCTTTGTGGATTGGATTGATACGAATCGATTTTTAAACCAGAGACCTTTAATCTCTTTTTGACCAATGATCAAGCTTCCTATACCATGCAATTGCCCATTCAGCCAATACCCTATATATTTTCGTGATATATCCCAATTGAAAATACCATACCCTTCAAATCGACCATCTTTAAAAGATCCTACATACGAGCGTCCGTCTTTTGCATTGAGTTGACCAAATCCATCATGACAATTACCATATGTGCATTCAAATTCCTGAGCCCCTGCAATCATGAATCTAAATACAATGATACCCAATATGTAAAGGAAGCTTCTCAAGTTTTTTGTATATTAACGTAGTTATGTCCATCAACAATATAGAAAGATTTCTTAAGTCAAAGAATATTGCGTTCCAAGTGCATTTATATCAGTACGAAGCGTCTGATCTTTCTGTTGATACACTTGCAGCAATGAACGGTTGGGATGTGACAGATATCTTCAAGACACTGATGTTGACTGATAACTCAGATCGATTGATCATAGCTGTACTTTCAGGAAATCAGACATTGGATCGTAAACGACTCGCTCGTCATTTGAACATCAAAAAGGTTCTTTTCCTATCAGTTTCGGATTTACCGGCAAAAACGGGTTTCCAACGAGGAGGATGTTCGCCTATTGTTCTTCGACGGTCAGCAGTAGTTGTAATCGATTCGTCCGTTTATTCAAAACAAAAGATCTTTGTTAATGCTGGTGAACGAGGCAAACTACTATTGATGGATGCACAAGACCTGATCAAATTATGTCGGGCTGATGTCGTTTCTATCTCTGATGATCAATCAGAATAAGAATCCCATGATGTAGCTATTTTTGCTAACTCTTTTTCGTCAGATAATCGAATTAAAGAATGAAGATAATTTCGTTCATCGATCTTTTGAGTCAAAACACGAACCTTGTCTTTCCAAAAACACTCAGACTTGTAAATGATATCCAATGATTTCAAACGACCCTTATTTTCGACATAAAAATTAATGGTTTCAAATGTCCATTGCATGTATCGAATATTACTAAGATGGTTATTAAAATCAGTATCATGCCAATGTACGTCGAAATCTTTGTAAAGATCAACCTGTTCAATTGCTGATAATTTATTGATCGGCTTATCCAAACAATGAGTCGTATCATAATTACCCTTTTCCTTAATATCGTCAGGAACACGTTCCATTTTACGAGTATTCGTATTCATGAGTAACCAAGCTGAGGAACTCTTTGCGATTAATTTGTCATTAGCATCAAAAACTAAATAATCCCTGTAAGTGAATAGTCGGTCGAAACCTGCAGGATATGTAACGACACGTATCGTTTCATTTAGTTTAGGCATTCGAACAATCTGTAGATTTTTTCGCACTAGGACCCAAGACATTTGTTTTTCAGCAAGATCCCAAACCGAAAGGTTTAATTCCATTACATTCTGGACAGCAGCTTCCTGCATTAAATTAATCAATGAAGCAACGGTTACACGACGTGCACGATCAATCTCATAGGTTCGAATAGTAAAATATCCTTGATATATTAGTTCTTTTGGAATGTGTTCCATGATACTTTTTGACAAAAATAAAAGTGTATACTAATTTCAACATGCAAAGCTGCTTTTTTTTATAAAAAAAATCAGTAGATTTGGGAATCAAATTGGTTAATCATAAAGTTCTTGGTCAAGTATGTTGAGTCGTCATAATATCCGTATAAAGGTTCTACAAACCTTATATGCCTCACTTCAAAATGAGGGAATTGACCAAAAAGAGGCACTTTCCGTATATCGCGAGAGTGTTGACGAGAGTTTCCGGCTTTTTATTTTAAATCTTCGGTATTTGCAATTGGTAGCTGAATATGCTAAAACGGACTTGCAGATCAAATCAACGAAATACATACATCGCGAAGAGGATCAAAAAGCATCAATTAAGCTTTATGACAACCTTATACTCGCTTCCTTACGTCAAAATTCAACCTACACTTCATTTATTGATGAACATAAATTAGATGCTTTGGTCGATATGGATCTCGTCCGTAATCTCTATAAAGATTTCTATCAGTCAGAGTACTACAGCAGTTATTTGAAGATGAGCCAACCGCCCGTTAAGGAACAACAATATTGCCTTGTGAATCTTTATAAGATGATGTTGGATAATGAGCCATATCTAGAGTATCTGGAAGATGTGAGTCCTGTATCTGAAGATGATCAATCATTGATTTTTGGTGCATTGAAACGAACGATACGAGGACTTCCATCTGATGATTTTTTTAAAAGTCAATGGCCAAATGCTGAGTTTGTTGATGATTTTGGAGCTCAATTATTAGTACATGTATTCCAGTTCAAAGAGGAACATCAAATTCGGATTGTTGAGAAACTAAAAAATTGGAAAGAAGATAGGGTGGCTCTATTAGACATGATCATTCTGAAAATGGCTTTTTGTGAATTTATCTATTTTCGTTCGATACCCACTAAAGTTACGATCAATGAATATGTCAGTATTGCAAAAGATTACAGCACAGATAAGAGTAAGCGATTTGTGAATGGTTTATTAGATCGGCTTATGAATGATTTGAATAAAAATGGAATGATCCTCAAAGAAGGACGAGGATTGAAAGATAATTAGTATGAGACGATTCATTACATTGATTTTATGTAGCTGTGTGGTTACATTCATGCAGGCACAACAAGGAGCATTTAAGAATGGGATTAGTTACAAATTTATGGTAACAGATTACCAAACATTGGATACGAATCATCAAAATGCCTATGATCCGGATCGCCTTTTTCATCCTGATGATGTTAATTATGCAGGTGAGATTGGTTACAATCGTTACATCAATAAGCATCTTAATTTGGCTGTACCTATCAAGATTGGATCCATCGATTCATATCATCAGGAATTTGATTCATTGGATGTTAATTGCCAGCCTTGTCAGCGACGTCACAAACGAGAATTTTTTTTTGGCTTGGACGTGGTTGCTCAATACAAATTCAATAATGGTTTGATATTAGCTGAAGATTTTTTTTTAGCACCATACCTAGTAGCTGGTGTAGGAACGAAATTTATGACGCGTAGAGGTCAATTCGATGTTCAGGTACCATTATGGATTGGATTGAATATCAAATTAGATAAACAACTTTATTTGCAAGCACAATTTGCCTATCGTAAATCCCTTGTGATCCAAAAAGATAATTTTGGAATTACCGGAGGTATTGTTTGGTTACTCAATGGAATTAAAAAAAATGAAG
>CAXQBA010000193.1:0-2529 GCA_964221885.1 Luminiphilus sp.
TAAAACATCTATCCAAGACTCTGCGTATCTATTGAAGCACAGTCAGATTGCAATGTCGAATGACTCTGGAATGATGCATATAGCTAGTGCATTTGACAAAAAAATGATTTCTTTTTGGGGTTGTACCAAACCAAGTCTTGGCTTTTCTCCCTATCGTGTAACGAACAATATCATGTTATTGAGTCCTTATGAAGGCCCTTGCTCTAAACATGGAAAAACATGTAACCATACAAGTAATGGCTGTATAAAAGAAATTAAACCCATTGAGATCATCAAAGCTATCAACAGTTTGATATAGTAAATATTTCTTCTATAAAATCAACTTTATTCATAAAACTATATTTAGACTAATATGTCGTAAAGAAATAATTCATTAAATTTGCATCAAATTTATACTATGGCGATCAAAATAACAGACGAGTGTATCAATTGTGGGGCATGTGAACCTGAGTGTCCAAATAATGCGATCTATGAAGGAGGGATTGAGTGGTCGTATGCTGATGGAACTGATCTTAAGGGTACATTCTCACTCTGGACTGGTGAAGAAAAACAAGCTGAGGAATTAAGAGAGCCTGTCGCAGATGACTTCTACTTTATCGTGACAGATAAATGTACAGAATGTGTTGGTTTTCATGAAGAACCACAATGTGCGGCTGTTTGTCCTGTCGATTGTTGCGTTCCGGATGAAGACAATGTGGAATCCGAGGAGCAGCTTCTTCAAAAGAAAGATATCATGCATGTTTAATATAAAAATAACAGGTCAATCTAAACCAGATTGACCTTTTTTTAGTTTATGTAGCAAGTAAGTACTTGCATTAATTATGTCCTATACTAATAAAGCCATTCTCATTCTAAAATCAGCTAAAGAACTTTTCTCTGAAAGAGGCTTTGATGGTGTCAGCACAAAAGAAATTGCCGAAAAAGCCTCAGCAAACGAGGTAACCCTTTTCAGACATTTCAAAACAAAAGATAATCTTTTTAATGAGGTGATAGCACACTTTTATGCTCAACCAACCATCATTTATCTAAAGGAGAACAAAAAAAATAACTTGACAGACTCTCTAAAACAGGTTGCTGAATTGATGCATAAACTTTTTGTTGAAAATATTTCAATGATAAAAATTGAAATGGCCAATATTCACAAGGTCAAAAATAGTGATCGCTTTAAAAAGTTTCCTAATATACTCAGGGATCATGTAACCAATTTATTTTTACAATTCACCAACTTAGACAAACAAAATGCCAAGGTTGCTTCTATTTGTTTTTTCACTCAAATAAGAGGTATTTGTATGAGTATTTACATTCATCAAAACTTGAACGAAACACCCAATTTTGATACGTGTCTTAAATTCATTTTACAACCCTATTCTATTAAATATCAGTATTAAACATGAAAAAAGTCTTTCGAAAAATCAGTGTGATTACAGGCCTTTTGATCTTGGTATTCGGTATTCGATTCGCAATATCTGTCGGAAATCCTCAATCAACCAAATCATCAATCCCCGATCAAACAGAAAAGGCGACATATATTTCCGCATTCAAAGCCAAGAATCAAAGTATCAGTTCGAATCTGAAGATAGATGGAAAAGTCTTAGCTGGGCAACGTATTGATTTATTTTCTGAAGTAAGCGCCTATCTTATCAAAACTCCAAAGGCTTTTAAAAATGGGACTCGATTCAAAAAAGGAGACACATTGATGATCTTGGACGATCAGGATATTCAACTAGAATTACTGATGCAAAAGGCACAATTTCAAAGTAGTATAGCGAGAAGTCTCCCAGATATTGAGAATGACTATCCTGATAATATCGTAGCATGGCAGTCATATATTAATCAATTCGAAAAAACAGATCATATTCAAAGCTTACCCACACCTAAAAGTAAGCGAGAACGCTTATATATTCTATCGAAAAATCTACAAAGTTCATATCTGAGCATTAAAAGATTAGAGCGACAATTGACCAAGTATATTATTACTGCTCCATTCGCAGGACTATTAAACGATGCAAATGTATATGAAGGCACTTTTGTCAGAGCTGGTCAAAAACTTGGTTCATTATCCAATCCCTATGACCAAGAAATTGAGGCAACAATATCTATCAAGGATATGCCACTTTTGACCAAAGGAGCACATGTGACTATTCAAGTTGAATCAATAGATAAAGTATGGAAAGCAATGGTATCTAGATTTGATAATCAGATTGATCAAAGTACACAGACTCAAAAGATCTATTTGAAAGTAAAAAAATCAGGCCTTCTAGAGGGAATGAATGTCCAGGGTTTTGTCCGATCCAATTCAATTAATAATGTGATTCCTGTACCCCGTAAGCTCTTATTAGAGAACGATCACATCTATATCGTACACAACGACAGTCTTAAAAAACAGAAAGTCAACGTTGCTCACATTGAAAATAATACAATGTTTGTCAATGGAATTGAAGATGGTACCATGGTATTAAACAGATCCGTGTTAGGTGCCTATGAAGGAATGCCCGTTCAGATCATTCAATAAAACATCAGCAACATGAG
>CAXQBA010000194.1:0-4813 GCA_964221885.1 Luminiphilus sp.
CTTCCGATCTCTTAACGTTAACCAATCCGTGAAGTCATAGGATACAGTCATGTTTCCAATGAAACGGTTCACACGATCAGTAAATGGTGTCTGATTAACAGTCCAATACGGATTATCATATCCACCACCACCACGGAAGTTACGTTGTGTACCACCTGCAGTGTAGTAAGAAGCTGGATCGTTAACGGGATCAGATAGACCATTTGAATTGTCAAACGTAACAGGTGTTCTAAGAAGACCAAGCATCAAACCAGAAATGTTTGAACCTTGCTGAATTCTGTTACCACCTGAATTTGAATAATTCACGCTTGTGTTGAATTTCAACTTGTCATCCATGAATTTGTTCGTGGATGCAATGCCTACATTGATACGCTCAAATGTGTTGTTAGGAACGATACCATCTTCTTTTAAATGGCTGAAAGAGAAACGATATGTTCCATTTTCACCACCACCAGAAACAGAAAGTGAATTATTCCAAGCATGTCCTAATTGGAAGAATGAACCTAAGTTGTCATAAGGAACAACTTTGGTTTGTGCAGTTGGATCTGATTCACCTACGATCTGACCGTTATTGTCATAGTCATAATCCGTAGAACCATCCCAGTACAATGTATCAACCAATGGACCCCAAGACGTTAACCAACCAGTTTCTGGAGCAAAATGCTCAGGCGTTACACCATCAGCACTGTACCATGCAGTACCTTGTGCATACTTTCCTTGTAACTCAGGAAGTTTGTTAACTTGAGATAAGGTATACGTAGATGTGTAATCAACATTGATGTCGTTCTTGCTTTTGCCAGCTTTTCCTTTTTTCGTTGTGATTACTAATACACCACGTGCACCTTCCGCACCATAAAGAGCAGATGCAGCAGCACCTTTTAGTACAACAACTGACTCAATGTCGTTCGGATTGATGTCAATACCACGATTTGAGTAAGCAGCTCCTGCTAAAGTACGCTCGGTAGCTAACTCAGAGTTGTTGATACGAACACCATCCACAACGATCAATGCTTCGTTGTTGCCATTCAATGAAGTAGGTCCACGAAGAACTACTCTTGAAGAAGCACCAGCAGCACCAGATGCGCTTGTGACTTGCAAACCGGCAACCTTACCATTCAGTGCGTCTAAGAAGTTAGTCGTGTTTGACTTGGCGACTTCTTCGCCATCAACTTCTTGCACTGCATAGCCTAGTGCCTTTTCGGAACGCTCAACCCCTAGGGCCGTTACTACAACATTCTCAAGGTTTACACCTTCGCTCATAGTAACATCCATAGTGGATCCGCTGATTTCCAGTTCTTGAGAAGCATAACCGACATAGCTAAATACTAATACAGTCGAACCCTCAGGAACATTGACAGAGTACTTTCCATCAAGATCGGATGTCGTTCCTGTGGTAGTACCTTTGACTAATACTGTTGCACCAATTACGGGTTCACCATTTTCATCAGAGATAGTACCGCTGACCATTTGCTGGGCTATCACTGAACCAAATGAGAACATAGTGAGCAACAATAATGTGCATAATAGTTTCATACAGTTAGTTTTTGTTAAAAACATTTAATTATCAATTCTAAGGTAAGTATTATATGTGTAAATGTGTGAATTTAATGTTAAATCCTTTCGTGTAACAAGGCGTGATAATCGTGATCAATAAACACGATAGCAAAGATACAGCGTGTAAGTCATTGCTATACAATGAATAATACATTTGTTGTTTAAGCTTTAAACAAAAAGGTTTAAATGTTAAAATTTTAGGAATTTTGCGTTTCAAAAGCCTCTAAACTGCTCTTGTAGGTGTCGAGGCAGCGCTTTCTCGCAAAAGAATGTTCAACAATAGGAGATATATATTCATTTGTTTCGATTTCAGGAATCCATTTTTTGATATATGTTCTTTCTTTATCGAATTTTTGTTGTTGACTGGTCGGATTGAAAATTCTGAAATAGGGGGCCGCATCTGTACCACACCCTGCAGCCCATTGCCAACCTCCACTGTTACTTGCTAGATCATAGTCTAATAATTTTTCAGCAAAATAAGCAGCACCCCACCGCCAATCGATCAATAGGTGTTTGGTTAAAAACGAGGCTGTGATCATTCGAACCCGATTGTGCATAAAACCAGTTGCATTTAGCTCACACATACCAGCATCAACAATTGGATAACCTGTCATGCCAAGTTTCCAACGTTCAAATTCAGTTTCATCATTACGCCATTCAATGAATTCATATTTTGGTTTGAAACATTGATCAGCAACCTGCGGAAAATTGTCTAGGATCATAGCATAGAAATCACGCCATATCAATTCATTGAGATATGTTTTTGAAAGATTGTAGGACTTTTTTGCCTTTTGTCGGATACTGATGCTCCCAAATCTGAAATGAATACCAAGACGACTTGTACCATTTACTGCTGGAAAATTACGATTTGCTTCGTATTGTCGTATGATTCCTTGTTCTACAACAACTGAAGGTATCGTAATAGACTGATTGCGTGTGAAACCAATTTGTTCGATATCGTTTATGGTCTGCTCTTTTAGGCAAATTTTATTAAGTAGTGTTTCGCTTGGATAATGACGAAAGGTATCTTCAAGGTTTTCATGGGCTTTAGCCATCCATTTTCTAGCATAAGGTGTAAAAACAGTATAGGGCTTGCCATCGTTTTTAGTAACCTCAAGACCTTCAAAGATAACATGGTCTTTTTCTTGATAAAAAGCAGTTTTGTACGTATTTGCTAATTCTCTGATGTTCTGATCTCTCTTCTTAGCATACGGTTCATAATCCATGTTAGAGTAAATAGCTGAGTATTGATCTGATTCTAGGAGATTTGAGAAGATTGCAGTAGGAGTGCCATACTGAATCTGAATATTTGCGTTAAATGATGATAGTTCTTGATTTAGTTGTTGGATTCGATCGAATAAAAAAGTGACTCTTGCATCTGCTTGGTCCGAAAGCTTGTGTAAGATTTCTGTATCGAAGATGAAAATACAATGGACTTGTTCACTTTCTGAAAGAGCCTTAAATAGTGTATGATTATCGTCGAGGCGTAAATCTCTGCGGAACCAAAAAATGGATTTGTTCATAACTTGTTTTAAGCTAGAACGTCAAGTAAAGTATATGGTTCAGAGAAACGTCAGGATTACTTATTGGGTACTCCCGAATAGTGTATTTAGATGGAGCGATTCAGAAACTTGATTGATGACAAGGGCTCGATCTTCAGGTTTATTCTTGTAGTCAATGGTATTCACATCTAGAATCAACAATTTACCATCAGTATAATTTTCGATCCATGATTCATACCGTTCGTTCAAACGTTTCAAATAGTTGAGACTCATAGTGGACTCATAGTCTCTTCCTCTTTTTTCAATATGATTGACTAAAGTAGGTACACTTGCTCTGAGGTAAATTAAAAGGTCGGGGCTATTGACCTGAGAACTCATCAATTCAAAAAGATCAAAATAGTTCTGAAAATCTCGTTTCGACATTAGGCCCATGTGATGAAGGTTGGGTGCAAAAATGTGCGCATCTTCATATATGGATCGGTCCTGAATGACGGTTTCCTCTCCAGATTGTATCTCGAGAATCTGTCGGTATCTATTATTTAAAAAATAGATTTGTAGATTGAACGACCAACGACTCATATCGTCATAAAAATCTTCTAGATAGGGGTTGTCCTCCGTCGATTCATAATTAACGGTCCAATTGAAATGCTTGCTAAGCAATTCACACAAAGTAGTTTTACCTGCGCCGATATTTCCGGCAACAGCAATATGTTTTGGCTTCGAAGACATATGCTTATTTTGGATATGAAACGTAATAATAAAAAATTGAATCCACTTATCTGATAATATCATTCAATTCTTTGATAATTGATCGTGCATTTTTTTGACTTACCTGATGATGACCAAGTTGTTGATGAATCTGATCATAGTCTACGATCATCTTATCCCATTTTGATAGATCGTCTAATAAATTCTGGATTTCCAATTTGAGTTTTTCTACATTAAAGTCTGCTTGGATCAATTCCTTTACAATCTCTTTACCTGCGATCAGATTGACTAAACTGATAAATGGAACTTTGATGATTCGTTTAACAATTTGATAAAAGAGCCAATGGGACTTATAGCAAATGATCTGAGGTGTTCCTATTATAGCGGTTTCTAATGTGGCCGTTCCAGATGTAACAATTGCTAATCTAGCGGATTGAATATGATGGTAGGTTTTGTCGTATATTATATTCACTGGATAATCCTTGATAATGGATTGGTAAAAAGAAGGTTGAATGGTCGAGGAAGCTAATACAAAAAAGTCCAATTTATTAAAATGTGAAGCTGCTTGTAACATAACTGGCAAAATAGCCTCGATCTCTTGTTTTCGACTTCCAGGTAATAGGACCACTTTTGAATCATTGCGTACTATTGGATCAGTTAGCTGATCCGAAATATATTTCATGAGAGGATGTCCATTGTAGGTCACGTTCATGTTATGCTTTTGATAGAACTTTTCTTCAAAAGGGAGGATCACATACATTGAATCAATTACCTTTTTGATGGTGGTTATTCGACCTTCACGTGTTGCCCAAATTTGTGGTGAAATATAATAAATGTTGTAAAACCCTTTTGTTTTGGCCCATTTTGCCATACGAAGGTTGAACCCTGAATGATCAATGTAAATGATTGCATCTGGATTGGAATCCATGATATGCTGTTTACATGAATTGAATTTTTGTCGGATAACACGCCAGTTTGTAAGAACTTGACCAATGCCCATAAAAGCTGAATCCTTGAAGTGGTGCAATAGTTTTACACCAGAATTCTTC
>CAXQBA010000195.1:0-7449 GCA_964221885.1 Luminiphilus sp.
CCAGAACCCAATAGCAAAAATAATAACCGGTTCTGTTCTTTTATTTGTGATCCTGCTAAGAATCCTAATATAAAGCAAGCTAGTATATTCGATAGTAGTGTACCGATCCAGATATAGGTACTTGAAACAGACCGACTGATTATAAATCGAGCAGAAGCACCAAGTCCACCACCAATGAATATATAAACAAATTGCATCATGGACTGGATTGTCGTTTATTGTGAAAGAAGGTTAGGATAGCAGACAAAACAATAGCGAGTGACAATATGATTGAGATCAATTCAATGGTGCCAAGGTCTTGAAATCGAAAAGAAACATAAATAAAAATAATATTAACACCCCCTAAGACTAACGTGGATTGAATGTGACTGAGACCTAGATTAAGCAACATGTGGTGTATGTGTTTTCTGTCAGGAGCAAAGGGGGACTTACCTTTTATGATTCGGATCGTAAACACTCGGAGGGTGTCGAAGAGAGGAATTATCAGAATACCAATAGCAACAGCAGGTACAGATCGTATCGTGTGTTCATCGACATAAAATTTATTCGACTCTATAAAGTTTATAGCAAATATGGAGGAGGTTAATCCAAGAAGTAACGACCCCGTATCACCCATAAAAATTTCGTTTTCAACATTATATCGTAAAAAAGCCAACAGTGCCCCCGCAAGAGAGGCGGCTAGTATCACCATATCCCATCGTTCGGTTTTCAAGAACCAGGAACCAAAAGTTATACAAATAATAATTCCAATGGTGCCAGACAAGCCATTGATTCCGTCAATCAAATTCAATGAGTTGATAATGACAATGATAGTGAAAATAGATAAAACGATTCCCCAGACCATAGGTATATTGTATATACCAAAAATTCCGTATAAGCTTGTGAGTTGAATTTTTCCAAACCACACTAAGATAAAAGCAGCCAGTAACTGCCCAGCCATTTTTTTTATTGGACTCAAGGGGATGATGTCATCTTTGGCACCAATTAGGAAAATAACAATGAACGCACAAAGAATATATTGTATATAAGCATGTTCAGGGTATTTTGAAAAATTAAAGGGGACCCAGAATGTTGTTGAGAAGATCAAACCTGCAAATATGCCAAGACCACCAAGAGTCGGGGTTTTCCGAGTATGAGAAGCACGCTCACCAGGTTCATCCAATAAATTTTTTTGCTCAGCTATCTTGATGATCGATGGAATCGCAAAATAGGTGATCACAAAGGCTGTGATGGATGCTAGTATAATGGAAAACATAGACTATCGTTTACCAGGGCATAAATGGGCGGAAGGAGACTATTTAGAACGGGTGATAGATATTTCAGCCCGTCTGTTTTTTTGTTTTCCTTCTTCTGTGGTATTAGGAGCAATCGGATATTTTTCTCCATAGGCGTTGTACTTCAATCGTTTATCGCTTACCCCCTTGCCAGAAATATAGTTCAATAAAGATACCGCTCTTTTTTGAGATAGTACTTTATTATACGATGTGCTTCCATCACCATCTGCATGTCCGGCAATCTGAAGTTCAAACGAGGAACATTTTTTCATGGCATCAACAACTCGATTTAAATATCGCAGCGAAGTTCCACCTGCAACCGTTGCGTCGTAATCAAAGTAGATCGAAGCTTTTAGACTATTGAGATCAATACGATTGCAATTTGCGGACTCTTCATCTGAAAGACCTGACGTTGCATTGTCGTTATTTTTGAAGGCATTATTTTGATTCCAACTAGAATTGTTGTTAAAATTAACAGAACCACTACTTGAACTGGAACGCTCTTCATTGCCAAATTGAATGCCAGAATTATTGGAAGCTGAAACGTTGATCGGTTTGCGGTTTAATAACCCTTTATTTTTTAAGAATAGATAATTTTCATCATCAAGCTTGACCATCTGTGATTCGCTGTTGCGAATCACACCATCTGCGTCTACAGAAAAGTCGTTTTCTTTGGTCCAAACAGCACCAGATTGATCCGTGATACTTCCACCAACCACATTGATAGGTCTGTCATTAGAGTCGTATAATTTGCCATCAAAGGCACGATAATATCCAACATTAGAGACTCCTGCTTTTTTGTTTGGGTCACCATACTGTCCGATTATTGCCATAACATCATTGAATGGAAGAGGACATCCCTCGAATTCTGTTGTTCCATACATATACGGACAGAGGTCAATATCATCGGTGATGCCATCACCATCACCATCAGGACAACCATTACCAGTGAATAAGCCGGGTAGATCGGGACATTTATCTACGTCATTATTAACACCATCACCATCCGTGTCAGAAGCGGAGAAAGTATTGCAGCCCAATTCTGATTCACCATACTCATCAGGGCATTTATCCAAGGGGTCGATAACACCGTCATGGTCACTATCGATACAACCTTGCATGTTAGCAAAACCTTTTAAGTCTGGGCAAACATCTTTATCATCCTGAATACCGTCATTATCTGCATCAGGACAGCCAAACGTGCGTGCAGGGCCATGAATATACGGGCATTGATCTTCACTATTCTTAACGCCATCAAAATCATCATCGTTGGTATAGTCTACAAGTGATGGTGTTGGTTCTTTGTCATTAGAGACGGTTTTCTTAGTTGATCCACAGGCGGACAACAAAGTGAACAACAGGCAGCAGAATAAGTATAATACAATTCTCATAGTGAAGAGATGATAAGCGGCTTTTATGGTTCGGCAATGAAATTTATTAAATCTAAACAACTTATGTGGTTAGACCAAATGCAAATGTACAAAAAATTCCTGGATCACCATTTATTGAAAGATAGGATTGGTTCTAGCGTTATTCAACAAGATTTTCGAGCAATCGTTGGATGTTAGTGCGAGCATCTATATATGCTTTCAACTCGTCTACAGAAACTAATTCTTGTTGCATGGTGTCCCTGTCTCGAACCGTAACTTGATTGGTAGAAAGTGTGTTTTCATCAATTGTAATGCAGAAGGGGGTACCGAGTTCATCTTGACGACGATAGCGCCTCCCAATGGAATCTTTTTCATCATACTGACACTGAAATCCAAAACGGAGTTGGTTGAATATTTCTTTTGACTTATTGACCAATGATTCATTTGCTTTAACAACAGGAAGGATGGCACACTTAATGGGCGCGATACATGGATGTAATCGTAAAACTAACCGTTCTTTCAAATTGCCATCAGCATCAGGTGCTTGATCGATCTGGTATGCTTGACTAAGTATAGCTAGAAAAAGTCTGTCGCAACCAATGGATGTTTCAACCACATAAGGGACAAAATTTTCTTGTGTTTCTGTATCGAAATATTGTAGTTTTTTTCCAGACAGTTCCTGATGAGCTTGAAGGTCAAAATCAGTTCTTGAATGTATCCCTTCTAATTCTTTAAAGCCAAAAGGAAATTGAAATTCAATATCAAGCGCTGCATCAGCATAGTGAGCAAGCGTTTCATGATTGTGGATCCGTAGGTTTTCGTCTGCAAGACCGAGGGTCTTTAACCAGTGGTATCGAGTTTCTTTCCATTGCTCATAAAAGGTCATTTGGTCGCCTGGCTTTACAAAGAATTGCATTTCCATTTGTTCAAATTCGCGCATTCGGAAAATGAATTGACGTGCAACGATTTCGTTACGAAAAGCTTTTCCGATCTGTGCAATACCAAAGGGTATTTTTTGACGTGAGGTATTAACCACATTATTGTAGTTGACAAAAATTCCTTGAGCTGTTTCTGGACGAAGGTACAAGACATCATCACTAGTAGCTCCTCCTCCTTGGGTAGAAAACATGAGGTTGAACTGTCGCACATCTGTCCAATTCTTACTTCCAGAGACAGGACAGTTGATCTCTAATTCTAGAATGAGTTCTTTCAATGCCACAAGGTCAGATGAATCAAGATATTGATTCATTCGTTTTAGGATGGCATCAATTTTTTCTTGACGATCGATGATACGTTGATTTGTTGAGCGGAACGTTGCTTCATCAAAAGAATCACCGAAGCGCTTTCTAGCCTTTTCTATATCCTTATTGATCTTCTTTTGGATCTTATTTTCGATATAATCCTCGATCAAGTGATCGGCTCGATATCTTTTTTTGGAATCTTTATTATCGATTAATGGATCATTGAATGCATCGACATGACCTGAGGCCTTCCAGACCTTAGGGTCCATGAAGATCGCTGCATCAATTCCGACAATATTGTCATTTAATCGGGTCATGGATTGCCACCAGAAGGATTTAAGATTATTTTTTAACATCGATCCCATGGGACCATAGTCATAAACTGCACTCAGACCACCATAGATGTCTGATGATTGAAAAATGAATCCTAGTTTTTTACAATGGGAAACAATGTCCTGAAATCGAGTTTCCATACCCTGAGCTATATTTAATATTGAACGGTTTTTCGATGCAAATGTATGATAATAAATGGTGCAGACCTAAAAAAATGGATTGAATTGATACGAATAGACAAATGTTAACTTCGGACCATGTTTTGATCAATCTCTTTAGTGGACAAAAAAAAATACTACCTTTAAGTACAAAATGACGATACGTATGAATGTAATCAAACACACTATATTTGGGTATCTGTTGGTTTTCTCGACTGCACTATATGCCCAACACATTGTTAAGGGTGTTGTAATGGATGCTGAATTTGATGAGCCGTTAATGAGTGTGACCATTCAAGTTGATAGCTCAAGCAAGGGTACAAGTTCAGGCTTTGATGGGACATATTCACTAAGTTTGCCTCTTGGTGAAACTAGTTTGACGTTTAGTTATATTGGGTTAGAAACTCAAGTTATAACAATCGATGTAAATGAAGGGGGGGCAACCTTAGATACGATTTACATGAAGGCAAATACCCTAGTGAATGAGACGATTATTGTAACGGATGGTAAATATGCAAAAAAACTGGAGGAATCTACCGTTTCTGTGGACGTCATCGATGCCAGAGTGTTAGAGAGTAATAATGCCACCTCTCTTGATCAGATCGTTCAAAAGAATTCGGGGGTTAAGATCATGGATAACCAGGTCAGTATTAGATCTGGTGCGGGTTATGCATACGGTGTTGGTTCCAGGGTTTCTTTTTTGGTTGATGGACAACCTTTGTTATCAGCTGAATTGAGTGATGTAAAATGGAATTTTATGCCGATTGAGAACGCGGAACAGATTGAAGTCATCAAAGGGTCTGCGTCTGTTTTGTATGGTTCTGGTGCACTCAATGGGGTGATCAATATGAGAACGGCCTACCCCAAAGGGAATAAACCATATACAGCAATCAGTTTGATATCGGGTGTTTATGACCAACCCAGAATTGATTCGATGCGATGGTTTGATCCAGACTCAGATGAGAAACTTTCGCCACAACCTATGTTCATGGGGCTTTATTTTGCTCATCGTCAAAAACTTCACAAAAACTTTGACCTTGTTCTTGGGGGGAATTTCCATTTGGAAAATGGCTTTATAAAAGATGTGGATGAGCGACGTTTTCGTATCAATTTCAACACAAGGTATCGACACCCAGGATCTGATGGTAAGATCTCATATGGTATTAATGGCAACATGATGTATCATCGTATTGGCACCTATTTTCTAGCAAAGGACATGAAAAATGATGCATTTATCAATATTGCAAACATTGGTGGAGATCGATACGGAACCATTACTATTGATCCCTATTTCACAGCCTTTGACAATACGGGGAATAAACACGATGTCAGGGCTCGATGGTTTAATATTGCGAGGCATCAAGCAGGTCCGGATTCCGATGCACATATTGTTAGTTTAGAATATCAGTTTCAAAGAGATTTTAAAAACGATATGGTTCTTACGGCGGGTATGTATTCTCAATACTTTCATGTAAATAGTATTTTATTTAACGACCCCGTGGCGGATCCTAATAGTTCACGTGCACTATTTACAGGAAACTCTATAGCTTTTTATACCCAGTTCGACAAAAAGTTTTTTGATCGACTGTCGATGACAGTTGGTGTTCGTTGGGAGGGTTATTTGATCGATACGGCATTGATCGTTGGTCCTCCGATCTTCAGAGCTGGGTTGAATTGGGAGGTTAGTAATAATGATTATTTGAGGCTTTCATTCGGTCAGGGTTTTAGAGTGCCATCTTTTGGTGAGATCTACATCAACGAAGCTATTCCACTAAGTGGACCGATACAATTAGGCATTTATCCTAATTATAATTTAAAACCAGAAACGGGCTGGACATTAGAACTGGGCTACAGACGCTCGATGCAGATCAATAAATTTAAATTTTACACAGACATCGCACTTTATTGGATGGAGTACAATGATATGATCGAGTTTGTACTAGGGAGTTATCCACAAGGTGTTGGATTCCGCTTCGAAAATGTCAATCATGCACGGATCGCAGGTTTTGAGTTATCTGTAAATACAGATGGTAAGATCGGTGATATTCCGTTACGTATTTGGGGTGGTTATACTTACTCATTCCCAGGAGATCTATCCATAGACACAACATTAAGAGATATAGGTAATTATACCGTAGCTTTATTCAATACTTGGGTTAATGGGATTGACAGAGACCCTCAAACAGGAAATCTTAGTAGTATTTTAAAATATAGAAGTTTGCACAATTTCCGTATGGATATAGAGTCACAATATAAGGGTTTTGTGTTGGGCTTTGCAGCAAATTATAGTTCATTTATACAGAATATCGATGCTATATTTTCGTTTGGTTTTGTGACACCAGGACTTAATGAGTTTCGAGCTATTCATAATAAAGGCGCCTGGGTATTTGATCTACGTCTCGGATATATCATCAATGAGAAGTCGAGAATTAATTTGGTTGTTCAGAACTTATTGAATGAAGAGTACGCGTCTCGTCCCGCAAGAATGGGGGCACCTCGAACCATTTCAGCCAAATACACACATGTGTTCTAGTTCTTCTTATGATTCAAACGATACATGGAGTCATATTACGAAAGGTGGATTACGGAGAAAGTAGTGTTATATTCGAGGCGTATACGAAAGAGCACGGACTCACATCATACATCGTATCAGGCGTGCGCAAGAAGAAAGCAATAATCTCACCAGCGCTTATCAAACCAGGGATCATTTTTGAAGCTACTTGCTATTTTAAAGCAAATAAGGACCTACATCGTATAAAAGAATTAACGAATGGGTATTCGTATATTTCTATACCTTTTGATTTTATTAAAGGAAGCGTTTCTTTATTTTGTATCGAGGTGTTTTATCGCTCAGTATCAGGACATGACACAGAAAGATCACTATATGACGATCTATGTCAAGCGTTGATTCATTTGGACAGTAGCAAAACGTCTGTCCCATCTTTTTCTATCTGGTTTGTATTGTTGATGATTCATCGGCAAGGTTTATTGATACATGACTTTGAAGCTCCTCAAGTGGATAGAATATATGATTTTACAAAAAACATCTTTGTGGATGTGAGATCGGAAGAGC
>CAXQBA010000196.1:0-4360 GCA_964221885.1 Luminiphilus sp.
GTTTAATGTCTCATTCTTGGCCTTTTCTAAAGCAATCTTAGCCATTTGACTCGGTTTGCCATCCGATGACATCAAATAGGAATTGGCTCTGTATAAATACGTTTGAAGGGTTTCATCTGTTCTGTTGATCCCCTTTGAAGGTTTTTGTGAAGGTAGGAAAATGAGCATCAGCTTGTTGATCGAATCTCGTACTTCTTCGGAAGCTTCTGACATCTCTTTCTTTGTTGAATCCGGAAGATTGACAAACATCTTATCCACCAATTCAGTCGTTGCTTTAGCTTTTTTCAATTGATCAAAGGCATTTCTAGCCATATCGACATATTTATAATGTCCTTTCATCGTCTCACGAATTTGCATGAGATCCGCCATATCTACCGATTCTCTTGGATCATTTTTCACATTAATGAACGTCGAATCAACATTTCCCTTGTGGGCAACTATAACTTTGTATCGACCTGGTAATACTTGTAAACCACGAGGTGGATTTGCATCAGGTTTGGGATCTTTATACGATGGAAAGCGTACTCCAACTTCGGACATTTGAAGATAGATCTTATACAAGGCCGTATCCGATTTCTGATGATAGGAACGTATCGTATCTCCATCCATATTCAAGATCGTGATATACAACTTTTTAGCATCTCCTTTCTCAGTTTTAGGAGGATCTTTCATGACGTTTGTTTTATCTGAATTCGTATCAGTCTGATCTGTTGTCTTTTTATTCGACTTTTTATTGGACTTCTTCTCCCCCTTTTTAGCATCTTGATTATTAGCTTCTGACTTATCACCTTTTCTCAGTGGCTTAGACCAAATATACATTTGAGGGCTATACGATGTATTATCACCAATATATTCTCCGTCAGCAGTAAAACGTAAGCCATCAGCTGATCGGTAACTCAAGAAATAAGCAGTTCTCGGCTTGAATAATTTGAAGGTGTCTTGAACCATTTCACCTTTCGATTCAGCTAGGTCACGAAGCGGTTGAATATCATCTATGATCCAAGCTGCTCGACCGAATGTACCGATGATCAGATCATTTTCTCTGGGGTGTATTTTAAGATCGCGTACCGAAACCGCTGGAAAATCATGTTTCCAACGTGACAAATTTTCTCCCTTATCAATACTTATGTACAGACCATAATCCGTTCCGAGGAAAAGTAGTGATGGCACCACAGGATCCTGGACTATAGACAGTGCATGACCTTTCACTTTTTTATCGTCAATCAGACGGTTCCAAGTAGCACCAAAATCTGTTGTATGATAGAGATATGGCGTCCAATCATTCCTACGATAGTTATTGACCACAACAAAGGCTTCACCTGCATTTTTTAATGACACTTCGATCTGAGGTATCCAGCTACCCGCAGGGCAACCCGGTAATTCATCAGCAAGATTGGTCCAAGTCTTCCCTCCATCCTTTGTGAGTTGCAGATTACCATCATCTGTACCGACCCAAATCACTTCTTTTTTTACAGGACTTGGGGCTATACATAGGATCGAATTGAAATTTTCGGCTTGCGTGACATCCGGTGTAAGCCCACCTGTTTTTGAAGAGGCGATGATCTTAGCACTATCATTCATGGTGAGGTCGGGTGAAAGAATCGTCCAATTTTGACCTTTATCTGTACTATGATGTACAAATTGAGACCCAAAGTACAAGCTATTGGCATCAAATGGATCTTGTGCTAAGGCTGCATTCCAATTAAATCGGAGTCCAATCCCATCTGGATGGAGTGGTTTTACGTACCGAACACGTCCTGTTTGTCTATCAAAATAGCCAATATTCCCCCCTTGAGACATGGCCCATCCGAATCGATTATTTTCTTGATGGAGCATGACATCAAACCCATCACCAAACATTACTTCCTGCCAGTCATTGTTTCGGATCCCACCACGTTTCAAGACCATACTGGGTCCAACCCAGGTACCGTTATCCTGCATACCGCCCATCACATGGTAGGGGAAATCCATGTCATAATTGATATGATAAAATTGTGCAAGTGGTAGATTAGCGATAAATGCCCAATTTTGACCACCATCTCGAGAGATATTCAAACCGCCGTCATTCCCCTCTATAATATACGAAGGATCTGTCGGATGTATCCAAAAGGCGTGATGATCCGGGTGAACTCCCTTACCATAATCCAAAATCGTTTTAAATGTCTTACCACCATCTTCACTTTTAGATACATAAGACCAAAGATTCCAGATTCGATTCTCATTTTGAGGATCTACAAAGATATCTGCATAGTAAAACGGACGATTGCCTATATTTTTATCAGAAACCTTTTGCCATTTATGTCCGCCATCCAGCGATTTATATAAAGCATTCTTTTTTGCTTCAACTAGAGCATATACCAGATTCGGTTTCGAAGGGGCAAAAGAAAGGCCTATTCGTCCCAAGTCACCTTTCGGCAATCCTTCTTTGTCTGTGATCTCTTTCCAGTTTTCACCTGCGTCGTAGGTCATGTATAAACCCGATCCTTTGCCACCACTTTGAAATACCCATGGCTTACGCCCGAATTCCCACATGGCTGCTAATATCTTATTGGGATTATGTGGATCGATCACCATATCGGCAATTCCTGTGGAGTCATTCACAAACAAAACATTTTTCCATGTCTTACCACCATCTGTTGTTTTGAAAACACCCCGTTCGCCACCTGATCCCCAAGCTGACCCCAAAGCACCCACAAAAACGATATCTGGATTCTGAGGATGTATGATGATCCGATGGATCAATCTTGAATTTTCAAGTCCCATCAATGTCCAAGTCTTTCCTCCATCAATACTCTTGTAAAGACCTTCACCACTATTGTGTGAGTTACGGGGGTTCCCCTCTCCTGTTCCCACCCAAATTTCTGCTGGATTCTGTTGATTAATGCATACCGCACCAATAGATTGGATCGGTTGTTTGTCAAAAATAGGTTCCCACCGGATACCCCCACTTTCTGATTTCCAAACTCCACCAGACGCTGTTCCAACAAAGATTCGCTCTGGTCTTGATAAGTCAACATCAATACTGGTCACACGACCACTCATTCCTGCTGGACCAATATTGCGTGTTTTCATTCCTTTGAATGAAGAAAGGTCAACAGACTGTGCTTGTAAAATAGATGTGATTAGTAGTGTTAAAAGAAAGGTGAGGTTTTTCATGTCAATACATGTACTTAGTTATATAAAAGGTCAAATCCCGTATTTGAAGACCCCTAAAATATTGTTTTTAGCCAATATTATAAAACCAAATCACCCTAAATTCAAAGCTTATTGCTGCTTGAATCCAACTTATGACAAAAATTCATCTAAGAAATATTGAGATCAGTCTCTTTTACGAAATGTCTTTGTAAATGAGGTGTTGTCAGTATCTATTCGGATAAAGTATAATCCACTGGGAAGATCAGCTACAGAAATAGTGAATGTATCTTTGAATAAATTTCGTCGTTCCATAACGCTATGACCTAACATATCAACTATCTGGAAATGTTGAATCAACTCATCATTTGATTCAATGGTCAAACGTTGACGAGAGGGATTGGGATAGATTTGAATGATTGATTCAGCTACATCTTTTTGGCTTGAGATCACTGCTGGAATCAGTTCAAAAGTATCACGTACCGTACAGCCGAACGAAGTATACTGAACGATATATTGTCCAATATCCATACTATCGAATGGATAAAAAGAGATCGATCGTTCACTACTCGTAAAGCCATTCGGTCCAGTCCAAGACCATTCTCCAGTGTAGCCATTTGATGATTGACCTAAATAACTGACTAAAGGTGATATCAGAATACTGTCCACTCCTATCTGAGCGGTGATAGCCGAATCAGCTGACATACTATCTCCGATGATCATCGCCTGTTTCATGATGGTTGGAGATGGAGGATTATCACCCAAGTAATACCTCGTGAAGGCAATGCTGTCATTCATGCGATCTTGATTGACATTGTAGATCAGATCAAATAGACCTGTTTGATCATTGTATTGCGATTGCCAGAAATCTTTGCCATGAACAGACTGATCGATCACCTCCCAACAGCTATCTTCTGCCATCCATAACGTCGGATCATCAATATCTGATAAATCTGAAAAAACCAAGGGTATATAACCTACACCACCCGAAATATCTACGATGGCCTCATTATTAGTTGCGTCAACAGTAAGCGGATAGTTCTGATCTACAGCATTTGATGGCGATTGAGCAATGATCTGATTTTTCTGAGCTTCTCGTAAAAGTAACTCATACGAATTACCATACTGTGTCAGCGCATTGATGAAATTCTGATTGGGACCATAGTAATCGATGATCTGTTTAGAGATCGGAAGAGCACACGTCTGAACTCCAGTCACAAGAGACAAT
>CAXQBA010000197.1:0-3190 GCA_964221885.1 Luminiphilus sp.
ATTATCTACACTTTTTCGTGTCAAATGTTCAGTGTATTCTAATAAATTCACGGCCTTACTATTCAAGTTTCAGACTATTTAAAATGAATTGGTTGAATTGACACCAACAATATCCAAAATATTTTATATTTGCTGCAGACTTTTTGTCAAATAAATTGTAAAATCATTCGGATCAAGCATATCATATGAAATTATCGAATTTTAACTTTGAACTACCCTCTGAATTAATCGCTGAATATCCATCTGAAAGAAGAGATGAATGTCGACTAATGGTTGTCGATAGAGCTAAAGGAACTATTGAACACAAAATATTTAAAGATGTACTTGATTACTTCGATGAAGGTGACACATTTATTTTGAATAACACTAAGGTGTTTCCTGCTCGTATGTATGGACAAAAAGAAAAAACAGGTGCACGTATCGAAGTTTTTCTGCTCAGAGAGTTGAACGAGAAGATGAAGTTATGGGATGTATTGGTTGACCCTGCCAGAAAAATACGTGTGGGTAATAAACTTTATTTTAACGATGAAGATGGTGCTGAAATATTAGTTGCAGAAGTCGTAGATAATACAACTTCAAGAGGTCGTACCATTCGTTTCTTATATGATGGTGACAATGATGAGTTCAAAACTCATTTGAACAAATTGGGAATGACACCTCTTCCTAAATATATCAACAGACATCCAGAAGAAATTGACAAAGAACGCTATCAGACTGTATATGCAAGTGAAATTGGAGCTGTTGCAGCCCCAACTGCCGGTTTGCATATGAGTCGTGAGTTGCTAAAACGTCTAGAAATCAAAGGTATAAACTTTGCCGAATTAACGTTACACGTTGGGTTAGGAACATTCCGCCCAATAGAGGTTGAAGACCTTTCAAAGCATCGTATGGATGCGGAATATTTTAAAATCAATGAAAAAGCTATTGAGGTAGTAAATCAAGCCATTGATCAAAAGAAAAATATCTGTGCGTTAGGTACCACATCAATGCGATCTATTGAATCAGCAGTGTCGGCTAAAGGATATCTGAAAGACGTGGAGGGATGGACCAACAAATTCATCTACCCACCTTATGATTTCACGATTGCCAATTCGATGATCACCAATTTCCATCTACCGAAATCAAGTTTGGTTATTATGATCTGTGCATTTGGTGGATTTGATTTAATCATGGAAGCGTATCAACAAGCCATCAAAGAAAAATATCAATTCTACAGCTACGGTGATGCCATGTTGATCTTGTAGTGCCAGACGTCCATTCTATAAAATCAATTAGAATGAAACACCTATTATGCTTAATTATCATTGTTTCTATTGCAGCGTGTTCTAGAAAGAACACACCTGACTCATCCTCCTCAGACCAAGATACTAATCCGATCACAATAGATGATATTAAAGGTCTATGGCGAATTGTATCCTTTCCGTATCTGGATAGTATATACAACCCAAAGAGTTCCTATTTCATTGATATTGGTGATGCTAAACTCTCCTTTGCACTTGAAAAAAACAACTGCTTTGTTGAATATACTTCAGTTGGTCACACAATTAGTATAAACCAGTCAGCCATTTGTACAGAGATGTGTTGTGACTCAAAAGAAATGATCGCTTTCTCTTATCTATTCAAAGAAGATATTTCTTTCTTGTGGGGTAAAAGACCAAATGTGATTCATCTTAAAGTTGATGGTGGAAACATAGTCTTGAAAAAAAAGAAGAAGGACCTCTATTCCGCATTGGATAAAAGTTCATGGAAATTTATTTCATATGGAGGATCCGATATAGAGACCCATCAAAAAGTTCGTGGTGATTATCAACTTTCTTTTCGAGATCGACGTGCCCAAGTTAAACTTGATGTAAACACTTGTAATAACTCGATATTAGAGGTGAACGGCAATCAATTTGTTCTGTCCTCTCCCCTTTTTGGATGTACTCGTATGTGCTGTGATAAAAAAGAAGGGTTGGATATGATGAATAAAATGAATCAACATTGGGTTTTATTTCAAAAAGATGGTTTTTTAGAACTCAGGTCGAACCAAACCACCTATGTCTTAGAGGCATTAACCACAATATCAACTGAATAATATGAAAGACCCACTAATAATTGCCGATACAACCTTTTCATCCAGACTTTTTACTGGCACCGGTAAATTTGCATCAACAATGGAAATGAGAGCGGCAATTCTTGCGTCTGAATCAGAACTGGTGACTGTGGCTTTAAAACGTATCGACCTTCAAAATGACATGGATGATACAATTGAAAAGCTTAAAGCACCGCATATTCATTTGTTACCAAATACATCAGGTGCTAAAAATGCCAAAGAGGCTATTTTTGCTGCTCAATTAGCTCGTGAGGCACTACAGACAAATTGGTTGAAATTGGAAATTCATCCAGACCCAAAATACCTGATGCCAGACCCAATTGAAACGCTTCAAGCTGCAGAAGAATTGGTTAAACTTGGTTTCATTGTATTACCTTACATTCATGCTGACCCTGTACTTTGTAAACGACTAGAGGAAGTTGGAACAGCAGCAGTGATGCCATTGGGTTCTCCTATAGGATCCAATAAAGGATTGAAAACAATGGATTTCCTAGAAATTATCATTGAACAATCTCAGGTTCCGGTTATTGTTGATGCCGGTATTGGTGCACCTTCTGATGCTGCTAAAGCAATGGAGATAGGTGCCGATGCGGTATTGGTAAATACAGCAATCGCCGTCTCTAAGGATCCCGTTGCAATGGCTACAGCATTTAAAATGAGTGTTGAAGCAGGTCGTATGGCCTACTCAGCACGTTTAGCATCGACCCTTTCTACAGCTAATGCAAGTAGCCCTTTGACATCATTTTTAGATGAATAAAAATTTATGAAATTCGTTATTCTTTTTGTGCATCTTGTTGTGGTCAGCTCTTTGATTACGGGGTGTGACTTAACTACACGCAAGGATCATCAACATAAAACACTGCCTTTTACAACCGAAGACTACACACCTAATAAAGTCGTTAAAGTGGATTCGGCTGTAGTTGTCAGTGCGCATCCAATAGCCACGAAAATTGGTCTTGAGATACTCAAAAAAGGAGGTAATGCAATTGACGATATTGTAGCTGTTCAATTAGCTCTTGCCGTTGTTTATCCGAGAGAAGGAAATATATGTGGCGGCGGATTTATGATCTTTAGAGATCGTTCGGGATTTACAAC
>CAXQBA010000198.1:0-3977 GCA_964221885.1 Luminiphilus sp.
GCACTCCAAAAAAATGGATGAGGCTACAATTTTAAGTCACTATGATGATCAAAATGATATTTTCAGATGGTTTTTAGGACCTAGAATGGTATATACCTCAGGGTATTATAAAACAGGTGATGAGACATTAGAGCAAGCTCAAGATAACAAACTTGACCTCATCGCTCAGAAGATGCAATTAAAAGAGGGTGAAAGTCTTCTTGATATAGGTTGTGGATGGGGTACATTAGTAGCCCATATGGCCAAGAACTACAATATGGATACGACAGGTGTAACGATTACTCCTGAACAGGCTGAATGGGGTAGACGATTGATCAAAGAAAATGGTGTTGAAGATCAGTCTCGAATCCTGACATTAGATTACAGAGATATTCCTAAGCGTAAGTATAATAAGATCACGTGCTTAGAGATGGCTGAACACGTTGGTGTCAAGAATTTCCAGAAATTCATGAGACAGATCTATGACATGTTGGAAGATGATGGTATTTTTTACCTACAAATTGCTGCATTGAGAGAACGTAAATCACTTTTTTATGGACCGGATCAAGAAACGATCGTATGGGGTCTATTTATGAATGAATATATTTTCCCAGGTGCTGATGCAAGTATGCCAGTTAGTTGGGATCTTCGTCACATTGAAAAAGCAGGATTTGAGATCAATACTGTTGAAAATGTGGGTATTCATTACTCAAAAACTATTGCTGCATGGTACAATAACTGGATGAGTAATAAAGATAAGGTTATTGCAAAATACGGTGAAATGCAATTCAGAATGTATCAGGTATTCTTAGGCTGGTCTACTCGAATTGCTGCTATCGGTGGTTCTTCAGCTTATCAGATCATTTGTCACAAGAATATTAATTCTGTACAGAGGGAGCGTTACATCGGACGCATTGCTCTTGGAGAGAACAAAAAATTCGAAAATGCGGATTCTGTTGTCTCAGGTTCTACATCTGATCAGGAGATGAACAAATATGAAACAAGAGATAAGAAGATCATGGTAAAATAGTACCTAACCGTATAAAATCTTATAGAAAATTTAGGAGCCATCGCAATAGTGATGGCTCTTTTATTTGTATTTTAGAAAAATGAAGCATCCAAGAGATCAATTTTTGACGATATATGGTCGTAAACCCATCATGGAAATCCTCCAAGAAAAGGATTTACAGATCGAAAAAATATTTATTGCTAAAAAAGCGAAGGGTGATATCATTCGTCAGATCATTGAACAATGCGAAATAAAGAATGTACCAATCATTCGAGTTTCACCTGATGAGGTTTCTCGTATTTCAAAAAACCCAAAACAAGATCAAGGGGTAGCCATTGATATTCGGACCCCTCTGTTTGATCATGCCGCACATTTTTTGGATCATCTGGATAGGGCAGACATCAAACTACTAGCAATTGATGGTGTTACCACACCAGCAAACGTAGGTATGATTATCCGCAATGTATCAGCCTTTGGTTTGGATGGTGTCATCATACCCTGGAAAGGAACAGCCAAATTGAGCGCATTGGTCATAAAGGCTTCAGCAGGTACATTATTTAAAACGGTGGTCCTTCGTTGTGAACGATTAGCACCGATCCTAAAGAAAGCAAAACAGCTGGATTTTGAGATCATTACGTTGGAAGGGGAAGTAACCGAATCGATGTATGAAACTCAATTTTCAAGTAGAAGTATCTTTGTTCTAGGTAATGAGACCCACGGAGTATCACAAGCCGTTCGTGACGTTTCATCTCTACCGGTTTCAATTCCAATGAGTAATGGTGTAGAATCATTGAATGTAGCATGCGCTGCGGCAGTAATTGGTTGTGAAGTTAGCCGAAGAAGGTTAATCGCGCCACAGAAAGGGGAATAGTAACAAGACAAGACCGATCAATATGCCATCAATGGCTACTAGAAGTATCATGTCTTTTACATAATTACTGTCTGCCATGAGTCCGAGTGCTATTTTACTTAATCGGATCAACAACAACAGGATCGGTATAATTACAGGAAAGCCAAGAATAGCCAATAGGGTTCCATTCTGTTTTGTTTTAATTGAAATAGCTGAGATAAATGTAAACGTAATCGAAAGACCGATACAACCTAAACCAATAATCGATTGAAAAAGAGACATATTCTCAATGGGGTTTCCCAAAACAATCGTACATAAGAGAAGACACAGAAAACTTATTAATCCTAAAAGAAATGTGTTGTAAACAATTTTTGCTATGATCACACTTATCGGATGAGCAAGACAGTAGAAGAATAGTTGTTGACTATTATTTTCACTAACAAAACTTTTTGCAACAGCATTCACAGCGGCAAATAAGATCAGAATCCAATAAAAAGATATCCAAACGACACCTTGGATTTGTTGACCAAGCGTCATATATACTAAGAATATACATGCTATAACATAAAGAAGTATACCACTTAATGAGTAGTTATGTCGGAATTCAATTTTAAATTCCTTTTTGATCAGCGCAACAGTTTGAGAGAAAAAATTCATGTCGCTATAAAATTACTATTATTTGTTCAAATCTATTGATAAGTAGTTTGATTATTGAGTAATTAGATGCGCTAGCGCTATATCTGTTGAATATCAATCGATGGGGAAATAAGCTTTACTCAAAAAAAAAGCCCTACACAAGGTAGGGCTTCATTTTATTCAGGATTGATTAAATCGCTGTAAGATCTAATTCAAATGCCTTTTGTATGTCATTCACTCTGTCGAGTTTTTCCCATGTAAATGTCTCATACGTCTGACCATCGATGATGATCGTTTGTGGTTCTCTTCCCATGTGACCATATGCAGCCGTTGGTAAGAAAATTGGATTTTTCAATCCTAGATTACGAATGATAGCCGCCGGTCTTAAATCGAATAGTTCTATCAATTTAGCTGCAATCTCTCCATCATTCAAATCTACTTTTGCCGTTCCATATGTGTTTACATATAATCCGACAGGTTCAGCAACACCAATAGCATAAGCAACCTGAACTAAACATTGTTTAGCAAGGCCAGCAGCTACAACGTTTTTCGCAATGTGGCGTGTAGCATAAGCAGCCGAACGGTCTACTTTTGATGAATCTTTACCCGAAAAAGCACCCCCACCGTGAGCTCCTTTTCCACCATATGTATCAACGATGATCTTACGTCCCGTTAATCCCGTGTCACCGTGAGGTCCACCGATCACAAATTTACCGGTTGGGTTGATGTGGTATTTGATGTCATCATTGAATAATTTCTGTACACGTTCTGGTAACTGAGAAATGACTCGTGGCATTAATTTAGACAATACATCGTCCTTGATTGTAGCCAACATGGTTGCTTCATCTGCAAAATCGTCGTGTTGTGTTGATAGTACAACCGTATCGATACGTAGCGGCTGGTCCTCATCACTATATTCAATCGTCACCTGAGACTTAGCATCAGGACGTAAATATTTAATATCAGTGTTTTCACGGCGCATTTTAGCCAATTCGATCAAGATCTTATGAGATATATCTAGAGCTAATGGCATAAAGTTGTCTGATTCATCAGTTGCATAACCAAACATCATTCCCTGGTCTCCTGCTCCTTGCTCATCTTCAGATTTTCCAACATCAACACCTTGTGCGATATCGGCTGATTGTTCATGTATAGCTGACAATACACCACATGATTGGGCATCAAATTGATATTCTGACTTCGTATAGCCAATTTTTGCAATAACGTCTCTAACAATTTTTTGAACGTCTACATATGCTTTTGATCTAACTTCACCACCAACCACAACTTGACCTGTTGTTACGAATGTTTCGCAGGCCACTTTGGAGTCTTTATCTTGTGATAAGAATGCATCTATGATAGCGTCAGAAATTTGATCAGCTACCTTGTCCGGATGTCCCTCTGATACGGATTCAGAAGTAAAAAAGTACGGCATAACTCCATTGATTTTTTAAAGCTTTAAATAATAGAACGCCCTACAAAGGGCGTTTTTTGAAATCTGAC
>CAXQBA010000199.1:0-9636 GCA_964221885.1 Luminiphilus sp.
GCACCTGGGTCAGTGGTCATAAGGATGATCGGTGTTGAACCCAAAGGAGCTGCATCCATGACCGCATCCATTGCCAATAATCGAGTGGTCACATTATCTGATATTGAAGTCTTTGTGGATGGTGCCTCCGTGAAGGAGGTTGGGCAACTCACCTTCCCAATTTGCAAGGAACATCTTGATGATGTGGTTATAGTCGATGAAGGGTTGATCTGTAAAACGGTTTTAGATCTCTATAATCGGTGTGCGATCGTTGCGGAGCCTGCGGGCGCGATGTCCATTGCCGCTTTATCCTTACACAAAGATCAGATCCAAGGTAAAACGGTTGTTTGCATTTTGAGTGGTGGGAATAATGACTTGAGTAGAATGGAGGAAATCAGGGAAAGAGCGCTGATGTACGAACAAAAAAAGCACTACTTTATCGTTAATTTTCCACAACGATCAGGCGCTCTACGCGAATTTCTTAATCAGGTTTTAGGACCTAATGATGATATCATTCACTTTCAGTATATAAAAAAATACGCAAAAGAGAAAGGGCATGCATTGGTTGGCGTTGAACTGGCCGATCCTGCTGATTTGAATGCACTGATGGCATCTATGATCAAGCACCGTTTCTTAAAGAGCTACCTGAATGAAGAACAAGCATTGTATGAATTATTGATCTAACCTACCGCTGTATGTGAATCGTTTTGGTAAGCTGTTGGTTTTTAGATCGGATCATCAAATAATACAAGCCATTGGGCACATCGAGGTATATCGGTAATTGCTGTACCTCGTTTTCTATTTTTGTCAGTAGAACACGTCCCGTCGCATCGATGAGTTGGAGTTCGATTTCTGCTTGTTCGTGATCAAAGGCCAACTCAAAATGCCCCTGATTCGGATTTGGGTACACCCTAGCATCCAATGAATGGTGTGAATCGACAGTATGTGCCGAACTAACCAGTGGTGAACGAACCTCTATATTATCAATAAACGTTCCGCAACCATCCAAATTGCTTGATCGGTTTGTACTGTATTTATAAGAACCTTTGAAGGTCAACTTGAAAACACTACCTGCATAGGCATCCAAATTATATACTCGATTCGTGTACTGGGATTCCGACTGAGATACACGATACACAGCATCAATAGGTGTTCCGTTGACAAGTAGCTGAAAATTACTGTAACTCGAACTGTAATATACCAACTGACGTAGATCAAAGGATAGTTCAACTGAACTCATTGATGTTGCATCGACGCACAGGCTCACCTCCGTCTTAAAATGCGGATTTTGTAAACTATCTAATGCCTGAGCCGTAACGGCTCCGTAAAAACTTGGATTGGGTGATGTGATGGATGTTCCCTCCATCAATAGTGCACCCCCTCCTTGTGCTTGTGGTAATTGAAAGATTGTATTTTGGGCGCGAATGCCACTTTTAAGACTGAAATTACGATCATCATGAGGTCCTTCAAAATCAATAACAAATGGCGCTGCCATAACCTGATGAGCTATGGTTGTGATCTTTGTATCGGACTGTCCATTCTTATAGGAAGTCAAGGTCACCTGATAACTTCCTGGGTTGGCATAATAATGATTCACATTATGCCCCCAACGCGTAACGCCATCCCCAAAATCCCAGAAGGATGAATCCGGATTTCCAATTGTCGAGTTGTAAAAACGATACATGAGTCCCTGTGCGCATTCATTGATCAATGTTTCATAATAAAATTGCGCCGTCAGGGGATTCGAATTACAAAATAAATAAGCTCTCAGGTTCCTTACAGTCCAATTGGCACGTTGCATTTGGGTGTAGGTCATATGCGTTCGACATGCTTTACCCATGTAGGACATGACATTAGTTGTTTTAGGACTGTAAAAATCGCCATGTTCATCTAATACTGTCCCGGTATAGGTACAACCATTCGCACTTGAATTACTACCTCCTAATTTGGGATCGGCCGGTGTGTCGCAAATAAGATCGCCATCAACACTGCAATCGGAACCATCGACGGCTTCATCGCCAAAGGCCGTTTCGTGTGTGTGATATAAGCCAAAATAATGCCCCAACTCATGAATAAAAGTGGAGCCATTCATGGCACAGCTATTTTTCATCAAAACAATATCACGTCCGCCTGGAAAGGCCGCATAACCACACAGCGAATTACCACTCGATCCACTTACGGTATTGGCAAAATAAATATTTAAACTGCCGATGGCACGATGCGAATTGTATAAGAGTGTCTCTTTTGCCTTTGTAAAATCATAATAATAGTCTGAATTGATATACCGATATGAATAGCAGAGCTGTAATTGGATCTTCGCTTCCTCATAAAAGGCGTTCGCTTCATCAATCACCTGATTTAGATTGTCTACAGAAATACCACCTGTTCCATCCGATCGTCGGATGATATAAATCGTAGTGGGAATAAATTGCACGTCTCCATAAACGGTTCTGTCCGTATTCATCTCAATATCTTCTAGGAAAGAACGATGCGTTTCTAATAGATACGGAATATCCGTTGAAGAAATAGTAGAACCACATTCTGAATGGTCATACTGAGCATATATGGAGTTGCTTACAAAAAGAAAAAAAAGGAATAAAAAATGCATGTCTTTTGAGTTTTTACAACACAAAAACAACATGATTAAAAAATTAGTTCCCTAAATGAAGATTTGAACTTTATTGATAAAATCAGCTGCCAGTTGCTGACCATCTCTAAAAGCCAAAAACTTATCCTCAGCATGGACAATAAGCCGATCAGCAGTCCTCTCAAACTCAAAGGTACCGTATGGCAGGGCCCAATTGAAATTTTGTAATGTTTTATGGATATGGATGATGATGCCCTTCGGCCTCAACTCAAAATTGGCATAAGTTAGATAGTGGTGCGGATTGGTATATTCATCAAAAAATGGGTCACGTTCCTCAATGATCATACGTGGCGAACCGATCCCTTTAAATTTCAGACGCTGCCAGAATGAGAACGAAGAACCAACCGTCTGAATGATTTCCTCCTTGATGCGTGGATTGGTATATGTTGTGATGAAAATAGGCATATATACCCTACACCATTCATCATCAAAGGTTCACAATGATCTAAAATTAACGACAAATTGAATCAATTCCCTCCAACATCGTATCCCAGGAATACAAATGTTTCATCTTCTGCACGCCCTGAGCCAGTTCCATTTCCTTATCTTGCTCAAAATAATCGACAATCGCCTGACTGATCTGCTCTGGCGATTGATCGACGACGTAACCAGCCACTCCATCCGGAACAATCTCAGGTAAGCCGCCCACTCGAGTTACGACCATTGGTTTTTCAAAATGATAGGCCATTTGTGATATACCGCTCTGAGTGGCCGTTTTATAAGGCTGAACCACTAAGTGACTCGCCCCAAAATAAGCCCCTACCATGGACTTAGGAATAAAGCTTGTCTTTAGTATGATCTGGTCTTCAAGTTGTAATTGGGCAATGAGGTCTGTATAAGGCTTCTCGTCGGTGTAGTATTCGCCAGCTACAATCAATTTAACATTCAGGTCTTTTAATCTTGGATCTGCCATGGCTTTAATCGCTAAATCAAGTCCTTTATATTTTCGAATAAACCCAAAAAATAAAATATATCGAATACCCTCCTCTAACAATAAACGCTGACGAGCTTCGTCCATTTCAATCAATGGTCCATACGAATCATAGATCGGATGTGCAATATATTGCACACGAGATGCATCTACAAATATATTCATATCCTCTTGAACAGATCGGGACATCACTATAAACTCATCAACACTATTTACAAAGTATTTCGTAAAAGTACGATCAAAGGGTCTCTTCTCATGCGGTATAATATTATCGATAATCGATACGACTTTTGTATTGGGGTTTCGACGCGCAATACGTAGAATGGTTCCAAAACAAGGTCCCATAAAAGGCAGCCAGAACTTACAGATAATCAGATCGGGCTTCATTTTTTTAATACGACGCCCAACAGCTATCCAATTGAACGGATTAATCGAATTGACCCAAACGTGGATGTTCAAATCCTTGGGTGCCGGATCATCGGAATATTGCGTTTTTCCTGGGAAAAGAAGAGAGGGATATTGTAATGAAAAGGTAACAATCTCAACCTCATCACCACGATCCATATATGCTTTTGCAAGACGCTCATTGAATTCAGCTAAACCACCTCGCAGTGGGTGCGCACTTCCTAAGATGACTACCTTCATTTCTTAATTGATCGATTCATTACTAGCCTCATAATCACCAACTACCTTATCAATGCCATAACTATTTCGGCCCGGACTGTTTCGAGCGACCAATTCAGCTAAGAAACCGGCTAAAAATAATTGTGTACCTATAATCATACAGGTTAATGCAATGTAGAAGTAAGGGAGATCGGTCACCTTAGGTGCCATTTCTCCAGTCTGTATGTAATATAATTTATTAAAACCAATAGCTATGGCTGAAAGAAAGCCTAACAAGAAAATAATGGTTCCCCATAGACCAAATAAATGCATAGGCCGCTTTCCAAAGCGTCCAACAAACATGATTGAGATGAGATCTAATGGACCTTTAATAAAACGAGCTACACCAAATTTAGATTCACCAAATTTTCGAGCCTGATGCTGAACCACCTTCTGTCCGATTCGGTCAAATCCGGCATGCTTTGCAATAACAGGTAGATATCGATGCATCTCACCGTAGACTTCAATATTCTTGACCACCTCTTTACGATAGTCTTTTAAACCACAATTGAATCCATTAAGTGGAATACCTGATAATTTTCTTGTGGTCCAATTGTAGATTTTGGATGTATTATTCTTTATAAATGAATCAAATCGGATCTTTTTCCAACCCGAGACCAAGTCATACCCCTCCTCAACTACCATTCGGTACATCTCAGGTAATTCATCTGGAAAATCTTGTAGGTCAGCATCCATTGTAAATACTACCTGACCTTTAGCATGAGCAAAGCCAACACTTAATCCGGCTGATTTACCATAATTTCTTCTAAATTTAATACCAACTACCTCAGGATGATCTTGGCTGAGTTGTTCAATTACCGACCAAGAGCCATCTGTTGAACCATCATCGATAAAGATCACTTCATAAGATAGTTCATGTTCAACCAACACACGACGAATCCATGCATCGAGTTCAACAAGAGATTCTTCCTCATTTAACAATGGTATAACAACTGAAATGGCTACGTCCATAATTTATTCTTTAACATTTCTGACCAACATCGATACGGTCAATGAAACAAGAACACCCCAAAGTAGGGCATGAAAAACAGTAATCTGTACTTGACCTATCGTCGTGAAATTCTTAGCTGTATATTTTTCAATATTCAACTCAATACCTCGATTCACCGTATCGATCGCGCCTTGGGTTACCGTATCTTTATTCCATTGCTCGTGAACATATTTACGAAGCATTTTTTGATAATGCATTTCTTTGTAATGGGATTTAAGGTCATCCGTAAATGTTGGATTGATCTTTTGACAATATACAAAATTAACAGCTGCAAATAAGAAACTCAAGAGTAGTGTAGACAATACACCAATTTTTAGTCCTTCGCGTATCGAAAGAAAATGATTAGATAGGCGTTTTTTGATCAATAAAATGGTTGATATACTAACAATAATAAGAATACGAAAAAGCCAATCAGCCGTATCAGTAAACGTCAGATCATTTTTGTAAATCAAAAATAACCCTGTCATATAGGCAAAGGAACTAACCAGCGAAATAAAAAAAATAGTGCGTAGTATCACGTCAAATAAGTTGGTTTATCACGTTTGAAAGCAAAAGCTAGGATCAAAGATAAGACAAATCCAATCACTAACCTAAATAGACTTTGAATGGATAGAATATCGGTTAATCTAGGAGCAAAATCAATCTTTTCAACCTCTTTCAATCGCTGTTGGAAAAGAGCTTCAGTAACAGAGCTGTCTTTATTGGCCAACATCAATTCAATATTTTGCTGCTTAACCAATTCGGTTAAAGAAGTATCGTATACATTAAACAAAAGGTATACAAAAAAGAATGTAATCACATAATTCATCAAAAATACTCTGAATAAAACAGCTAACATCTCAGAGAAAGAGATAAATACATCTGATGCAACCTCTGAGTCAGGAACTGATTGAGAAACAGAACCCTCCAAGAGGACCTTTTTTGCAGCGAGGATCATACATACTACAGCCGCAACAAAGCATGCAATAAGCCCAAAGTCCAAAAATAACGATGGATTATACACGTACATCAGTGCACATATAAAACAAGCTAGAAAGCCTGATAAAATGCCATATCGGATTGCTGTAGACATGAAAATAATATTAAATAACCTTTTCAAGACAACAAAAAGGATGTTGCCATGGGTCGCCCAAAGATATGGTTTCTTTATGGATAACAAAGCCCCTTTTTTGATAAAAATAGAGCAACCCCTTATTAGGACTGTACGCATCAAGACGAAGCGACCTACAAGAATGTTCCTTTGCCAACCTAACAGCAAAATTCATCAGATAGGTTCCGTAACCAAAACCTTGACATCTTGGACGAACAGCCAGTCGATTGATATACATGGCTTTATTGTTTTGAGTTTGCCAATTGACATGCCTATATTTTAAATCCATATTTGTAGTCAAGGCAATAACACCCAATAGTTGATTATCCTGTTTTAACAAAAATAACTCGCCTTTATTAATATCATTATGAATCGTCGTCACTGAGGGATAAAAATACGACCAGTTAGCATAGCCCTTTTTGTTCATCTCCATTCCAGCTAATCGATAGAGGCGTAATATTTCCTCAAAATAAACTTGGGATCCTTTTTCAATCCTTACTTCGACACTTTTTTCAGTCATTTTGCAAAATCGTATTATATCGATCTTGATCCTTTAATAGACTCATTGCCTCTACGATCTGTGGATCATGATAATATCTGGCAGTGTAAAAACCACTTTGCTGACCAACAATACGATGAATGGTCAGTAAAATTTCAAACTGAAACTGCTCCTCATAATTTGCAATCACTTCTTGGATCGGGCGGATATTCAATCGTTCCAATTCATCAAGTTGATCGATTAGTAGACTGTCGAGCCCGTCTTTAATCGCTTCTTTCTTAAGGTCTCGAACAACAGTAAGCTTTTCACCTTCAAATTGTATTTTTTTACTCTTGCAATATTCAATGAATGTAGACATTTCGTCATTTAATAAACCATCTTTGTATGATCTATCTTTGTAAAACCTACTTCTCTCCAAACAATAAAAGAAAAGGAATCGATCGTTACGCAAGGTTTTTTGTATGGTCTTGAAACCATGATCGTTCCATTCTATATCTGGGTGTATACCACCACCATCCATCACAGGCCTTCCTTTTGTTGTTTTGAATAATTGATAATCAGCACTGTCAATTTTTGTAGGTCTACCTTTTTCATAGATAGTTGATTGTATACATCGGCCGCTTGGAACATAATATCTTGCAGATGTAAACTTCAGTTTGCCACCGTTCTTTAAGTTGATTGCGTTCTGCACCAGCCCCTTTCCAAACGATTTTTGTCCAATCAATACCGCCCGATCATAATCCTGTAAGGCTCCTGATACAATTTCAGAAGCAGAGGCTGTTTTTTCATTGATCAATATTGTAATCGGAAGGTCTGCAAGCAGGGCATCGGTTGTTGTCTTATATGTTTTGTAGTTAGCCTTGTGTCTACCCTTCACAGCTACAATAGGCATATTTGAGGGTAGAAAAAGATTGGCTAATTTCACCGCTTCAATCAATAAACCACCTGGATTAAAACGAAGATCTAGAATAAGCCCTGTAAATTCCTGCCCTGAATTCTGATATTGTTCAATGATTAACTTGACATTATCTGCGATTTTTTCAGAAAAGTTATAAAGTACGATGTATATAATACCTTCATTTACAGTGTGAAATGGTGTATTCTCAATAGTAATGGTTTGACGTACAATGGATACCGTATGAGGATTTGAATCGTTATGAGACTGAACTTCCATTGATACGGTCGAACCTGGTAAACCTCGCATCCAATTCGCCATTTCTTTAATACTATGAAAACTTGATAATGCTCTATTATCAATCTTCAGTAAACGATCCCCTGCCTTTAGTCCTGACATACTCGCAGGAGATGCTGGGTATACTTCTTCAATAAAAAATTGACCATTATGCTTAAAAATACGCGTTCCAATACCCGCATATTTACCTTTTATTTGAGCATTGAATCCTTGTACCTCTTTTTTGGGTATGTATACTGTATATGGATCCAGATACTTCAACATACCTCGTAATCCTTTTCGCATAAAATCTTCAGGATCCAGTTCATAGACGAATCCACTATTGATTTCATTGTATATACTCGTAAATAATTCAAGGTTTTTGACAATCTCAAATTCATCATCTTGAGTTGAAATCATAAAAAGTCCACTCAAAATGAAAAAGCTGAACAAAGCCATACGAACCACCGATAATAATTTATGTTTCTTACTCATGTGTACCTAACGTTTTATGGTAGTACATAGAATCACTCAATACCTCAATAGCTCGAAGAACATCAGGATCATTTTGTAATTGATTTTCAATCTTACCCTCTGTGAAATGATACCTTCTGACAATCTCTAAACCCAAATTCCGTCGGATCAATTCTCGTTCAGCATCCCACTTATTGACCTTCCAATTTTGAATGATGTTATTCATTTCGGATAATTGAACAAATGATTCTGTTCCAGGTGTCAGATCAGCCAAATATTCATCAATCTTTTTCTCTGTTTTACTTTTAAGTTCTTGTAAACGATTCAAAACAAAGGCTTTAAATTCATCAAGTAACGAGTCAGAAACTGCAAATTCTTTTGCAGCTGAAATAGAATCGATACGATGATGGTACAGCGTAGCAAAATCAAAAAATAAATGATTTCTGTTTAAAAGATCAATGAAATCTGTTTTAAATGGATCATTAACAGATACATCGGGCTCTATACCATTTCCATCAAATACCATTCGACCACTTCGAGTGTAAAAGGTATCGCGTTCAGATAGTGAATTTCGCTTTGTTTTTCCTTTACTGTATTGTAAAGCCTGAACGCATCGTCCTGACGGTATATAATATTTAGCCGTAGTCAGCTTAACTTTTGAATTATAACCAATGTCTCGCATATTTTGAACCAAGCCCTTACCAAAGGATGAGCGTCCAATGAGAACGGCTCGATCTAGATCTTGTAATGCACCTGATACAATCTCGGAAGCAGAGGCAGATCGACCATTGATCAATACAGCTAAACGCATCGTTTCATCAGAACTTTTACTCATTGTTTTAAAGCGATTATTATCTGATGCAAAACGACCTTTGGTACTTACAATCTGAATTCCTTGTGCTGTAAATAGATTGCATATTTTTACAGCCTCCATCAAAAATCCACCTCCATTATCTCTCAGGTCTAAAATCAAATATTTAAGATCATTCTGTTCTTGCAATGCATCAAACGCCTTACTAATATTCGCAGCAGCATTTTGTGTAAATGTTGTCAGAACGATATATCCTGTTGAGCTATCGATCATACCATAGTACGGTACATTTTCCTTTTCAATCTGTATGCGTTCCAATTCAAGATCTTTAATGCGTCCATTTTTTGCTAGCAAAAAAT
>CAXQBA010000200.1:0-5526 GCA_964221885.1 Luminiphilus sp.
AATTGATTGTAATAATCAGGTAATGCATTGTAGACATCAATACATTTATTTGACAAGTAGGACACCAATTCTTTTTCTGAGATTGAAAAAAGATTGTCACGTTCTTTGAGACCTTTCAGATTTTCAAAACGTTCACGAACATAATCATCGAGCTGTTCATTTTGATCGGTATCAGTATGCTCTTCGTGATGACCATTTGTAGAAAAGACCGTAAAATCAAATGCAGATAACAATTCTACTGTTTGACTATCACGTGTTTTTAGAGCATAATCCATTGCCTCTTCAAACTGAAAGACAAAATAAGGATGGATAAACGCAAGAAGTTCTTGTGAATATGAACTTATATTGATGTTGTTACGAAAAAGATTGATATGCCCATATTCCAAAAAATTCAACAATGACTTATTCTCGAAAATAAATGTATGACATTCTTGGTATTGACGATCACTCATTTCAATTAACAAGCGACGTAGATCTCCTTTGGTTAATTTAGATGCAAATACATGAACGATCTCATGATCTTGAATTGAAGCATATTTGACGTCAATTTCGCCAAGTTGGACAATCTTACGTTGGAGTAATTCCAACGTAGAGCAATTAAATAACTTATATGGACTTATATACTGCAATTCACAAAAGAGTTTATTCTTTAAAAATACACTAAAAAAAATATAGATAAAACACCTAAGGCGATATTTATCTTTATTAATGAGCTAAATCGAACTAAATTCGAGGATAGATTCCGAAATAACACTTTAAACGAAAGCATTATAATAGGTATTATACAGAAAACTGTAAAAATCAGAAAGTGTTTATCATTAAAGCCTAAAAGCCAAAACCATCCAATTAAATGAGTCAGCAAATTCCATATTTGGATACCTTGTACAAGTCGTTTACATTGATCATCATTGAAAACAATGGCAATTGTTCTAGCTTTTAGTAAGCGATCTCCATCCCTATCCTGCATATCTTTGATAATTTCTCGGAGTAATGTGTAGTTGAAAAGAATGAAGCTGTAAATTATAAAGATATAGACTATTCGATTTGGGATATTATGAGATGAATATTGGTCTACATATAGGTACCATGGAACATATGCACATAAAATACTAACAATACTATTTCCCAATAAAAAGGTTCGTTTAAAATACCTGCTATACAAGAATAAAATTACAATAACCCCCATTAATGAATATGTTGAAACCGGCGGTGCATTACAAAAGGCAATAGTGATGGCACTAACATTTATGAGAACATAATAAAAGATCAGTCCCTTTGCTGTCATATAATGGGTATATAAATGACGTCCCATGTGTTTATCACTATCCAGGTCAAAATAGTCATTGATCAAATTACCACCAGCCATGACCATAATCACAGGGACGATCATAAGTATCAGTGATATCGTATTACATGGTGATAATAGCATCGAAAAACCGATGCATGCTAATCCAACAATACTAAGATTCAATGGTCTGATCCCTTTAAATAGCCCCCATAATGATCGAAGATTCATACGTCACGATATAAGATAGATTATGTTATAATAGGAATATTTTTTGTAAACTGATCAGAGTACGGTACTTTTGCTCCAATCAGATAGATATCATATGAATGTATTAGCACAATATCCGATTCAGGTTATATATGAAGATAATCATCTAATAGCCGTCAATAAACCTTGTGGTTGGTTGGTGCAGGGTGATCAAACCGGAGATTTACCACTCAGCGAATGGGTTAAAGCATATATAAAACAACGATATAATAAACCTGGAGATGTATTTCTTGGTATCATACACCGTTTAGATCGACCTGTTTCAGGTGTGGTTGTATATGCACGTACATCAAAGGCATTGCAACGAATGAATAAACTATTTCAACAACGTGAAATAAAAAAACACTATGTTGCTATTGTTGAAAACCGTCCAGAACAATTAGAAGGACAACTCGTACATTATCTTTCTAAAGATGAGCAACGAAATGTAACCAAAGCCTTTTCAACACAACGATATGCAAGTGCTAAGAAATCGGTCTTAGAGTATACATATTTAGGCGGGCTTGCTGACCATCATATTTTGGATATTGAACCTATCACTGGGCGATCGCATCAGATCAGAGCTCAATTAGCAAAAATAGGTTGCTCTATACGAGGAGATAAGAAATATGGTGCGAAACATTTTAATACGGACAGAGGATCGATACACCTGCACGCTTATCAATTGAATTTTATTCATCCTGTTAAAAAGGAATCCGTTTGTATCGAAGCAATGCTACCCGAAAAAGATCAAGTGTGGAATATGTACAAAGGATTGATTCCATACAAGGATTTGTAGAACACTACTGATTCACTAATAGGAACCTTGTTCAATGAAATGGTCATTCTAGTTGTGTAAAAACGACCATATTTACCAAAACCGTTACCGTTTCACAAAAGATCGGCTCTGTATTACATCATCATGTTGAATATGTAAGCGATATAGACCAGCTGTTAACGTAGAAATATTGATTGGAATACGATTCATACCCTCTATAGCTTTAATTTTGTAAGGATACTTACGACCCAATAAATCTGTAAGGAATATATCAACTAAATGAGTATCCGACAACTCTAATTCTAATATGATCTGCTCATTTGCCGGATTTGGATATATTTCAAATGAGCGAATTAATGTTGAATTATTAGCAATGAATACAATGCTAGATATGATCTCATCACCATTATCCAGGTGTACAATCAGTCGATAGAAGCTCCCTGATGATAAGGGAGCAATATCTTGAAATGATGTACTAAGATTTATCTTTTCGTTCGTCTGTTTTTGTGTGTATAATACATCGAAATCAATACCATTTACTGAACGTTCAAGGCTATATCCCTGGACATATTGTTCACTATTAACAACCCATTTTAATTCATTCAATGCATCCATTTGATTCCCCACAAAAGATACGATGTGCGTATTTAATAATGTAACACCTGGTGTACCAGCTACTCCTGCACCGAATCCAGAAAATCCATTCGTAAAGGTTGCTTCAAGTATATAATCCGATCCAAAAGGAATAACTGTAGCTGGCAATACATCAATCACATAATTGGTGTAGTTCGTTTCATCTACAACTGCGATCGGATTATCCATTACCTTGATGATCTCAATGCTGTTACGTGACTGTCCGGTTTCATTTTCCCAAGCTGTTAGCTCAGCATCCGTAAAGAATAAAGATATTCGGTAATTACCAGCGTTATTATTATTTGCAGGATCGACATAGAACGTTTTGGATAATAGATAATTGGCTGGGTTATTGTTCCAAAATGGTGCTGAACCTTGACCAACCATAATAGCATCTCTATCTACATATACTTGTGTACAGGTATAATTCCAATTGGAAAGGTTTTCAATGGTCGCCATAATATCACCGGTCGATTGATCATAAAAATGAACTGTTTCAAAACCTTGAACTGGAATTTCTTTCGGATTTATGGAATTGTCTGTGTCCTGTATCGCTAAAGTAGTTCCACCAGTTACCAAAATATTATCAACAGCCATACCATAGGCCCATTCACCACCATCTCTGTATCTGAATCGTATCTGAACATTATTTTGTCCAATGTATGGAGTCAGGTCAACGGTAACTCCTGTCTGCCATGGTGTCGTATAAAAATCATTGGCGGTTCCAGTAGAATTATTCGTTAAATTTGCAATAGTCACCCATCCATTTCCCGTATTGATCTGAACTTGACCTGTTTCATTCACATTAACTCCGGCAATATTACCATTAATATCTGCATAGGCATGGTCAAATGTTAATGTTGCCACTGAGTAAGCACCCGCTAAGCTGAATGTTGGTGAGGTTAAACGGTCATTATTCTTATCGCAATTACATCGATCATCATTTGTATAGGCAAATAATGTAGCGTTGCTGTTGTCTAAAGTCCAATTAGCACTTGTCAAAGCAGTTAGGTCACCCACAGTAAAACGGTCAGATCCAGCAAATCCCTGAGTCGTAAATGTACCTAGATTACCTGCTTCAAAATCCTGATTTAAAATAATCGTTTGATTTCCAGCAGCTGGTGTCTGGTCATCGTCATTGATCGTAATATCATGGTCTGAAAGGTCTCCTGTAGCTGCAACTGCATTTCCAATCGTAGTTACATTGAATGAAATGATTATATCTTCTGTTGGTTCAACAACACCATCATTAAAAATACGCACCGTAACCTGTCTAGTTGGTGTAGAACCAGCAGGATAAACAATAGTTGGCGTTAAAATCGTATAGTCTAATCCTTGTGTGGCAGCCCCAGTTGCAGCAAACGTAACGGTAGCATCTTCTGTTGCAGGTGATGATAAATTCAGATCAAGAACCACATCTTGAAATCCACAATCGGTGCCCTCATTGATGATTGTACCACCTCCACTCACAAAACCAATGGTAGGTGTTGGAACACCACATTTTGTTGAATTGATCAATGACGCACGTCGAGGTGAAACCGACATGACCGTTCGCATTCTCGTTTTTTGATCCTCAGTGAAAATATCCATACATGCATCATTTGTATAATCCATATAGTTTTCAATCTGATCCGTTGTGTTACAGGAAACATGCCCCGTTGGACAACCGAAATTTGACGCATCTGAATTAGGTGTATCATTGCAAAAATCATCAACTCCGCAATTACCATCACCCCAAATGTGACGTAAACCTAACCAGTGACCAATTTCATGAGTCATTGTTCGACCTAAATTATAAGGAGCTCCATTCGGAAATGGATTGGCAACAGATCCAATAGTTGAGTATAGATGAACAACTCCATCTGTTGTCGCAGCACCACCATTTGTCGGCATACCACTAAGACTAGATGCATCCGGAAACTGTGCATAGCCTAAAATACCACCTTGAATATCAGCCACCCATACATTCATGTAGTCGTCTGGATTCCAAATGGTACCAGGTTTTATCGTATTATCAATGTAATTTGTTGAAAAAGGACCATCACCGTAAGTTGTTACTCGATTGATCCCCTGTTCAGGCATAATATTATCATTCTCATCCAACAATGCAAGACAGAACTCAATCTCAATATCAGCATTTGCTGGGTTTGTACTTCCAGCTAGACCTCTAAAATCAATATTCAATTGATCGACTTGAGCCTGTACTTGAGCTGCTGATATATTTTCAGCGCCGGCTCCATCTGTAATAATATGGAAAACACAAGGAATCGTGATCAAAGGTGCTCTTAAGTGGATGGGCTGACGTTCGTAGATTTCGATTTGATTTGCCAACCAGAGTTCAAAAGCTGAAACACTAGGTCTATCAGGTATACGTTGGTGCAATTGCTGTTCATATTCTGTTGAGTAACAACGAATAAATGTATCGGTTTGATCAACCCCATAAAGAGATAAATTAGTTAATTGTGCAACCAGAACATTGGTTAAGAAAAACGCAACTATTGTACAGAGTAATTTAATTTGAGTTTTATAAATACATATTAAAAATAACTAAAAATTCAGTAAAAGAACACCTGAAATCCTA
>CAXQBA010000201.1:0-5758 GCA_964221885.1 Luminiphilus sp.
GTGATCAATTAGGTATGAGTGTTAATGTAGGTTCCGATACCAATGCACTAAGTATCTACCATTCAGGCCAATATTTAACCCATCCACAGGAATACAATCTTTTTAGTTGGCATATTACCGATATGACTGGCAACACAATATTTCAAGACACCATTGTAGATAATGCATTCTGTAACTTTTCTCATACTTTCCCAATTACAGATACAATGAACGTTGAGGTTTATTTAGTCAATGATTCGGCTATGTTATCTAATGGCAGTTCCATTCATTGTTTGTTTCAGGATCAGATATACTGGGAAACTGGAATCTATCCATCCGGAACGCCTTGGGGGAGATGGGCATTTATTCATGGGAATATGGGTACAACAGTAACGGATATTAAAGATATATCTGATAATCTTACGTTCAACATTTTCCCATCACCTGTACAAAATGAGCTGACGATAATTGGACCTGATAAACCTTACTCATTATCTATTTACAATATACAAGGACAATTAATGCGATCGTACGATCATGTGGTGGGACAAAATACTGTGAGCATCATGCAATTCCCAGCAGGATTGTATTCAGCTTGTCTTCGGGTTAACAATAAGACCAAAGTCCTTCGATTCATAAAAAATTAATGCTCATAGGTTCTTCATATGACTATATATTAATCTGCAGTAACTAATCTGTATCATCATCAATTTCACTTTAATTGGTATATTCGTTATTCGAAATCTGCCAATTGAAAAAGGATAATCACATACAAATAGCTACAGGGCTTGCAAGCTATATCTCACTTCTGGTATTAGCTATTCTTTTATTTAAAGAACGGACACTTTGGGGTGACATCCCCTATCATGTGTTTCATATTTTGAGAGAGGATACCTTCGCAATTCAAAACAATCGATTTGGGGCTATATTGACGCAATGGGTTCCCTTAGTTTTGGCGCGAATGGAACTATCCGTATCGTCAATTCTTATAGCTTATTCAAGCATATTCATACTTGTTTATGGATGCGTATATGTAATCTGCTCTACTGTCTTCAACGATAAAAAAACAGCTTTAGTCATGTTTTTTTATTCCTTCTTGATAACAACGCATACGTTTTTTTGGATGCAATCTGAGTACCCTCAAGGTATTTCGATCATGTTGCTTTACACAGCTTACCTTCGTTGGAGCATGAACAAAGAGCATATAAGATGGTATGAGTGGCCCATATTTATTATTTCTAACACCATCATTGCGTATTTTCATCCACTTATCTTTCTACCTTTTTTGTTTATTTCTTTGTTTCTTCAACTTAGTAATGAAAAGAAAATTGGCTATCGAAAGCTGTGGGTATCCACAGGCTTTTTTATCTTAATTTTTATCCTTAAAAATACCTTATTTAAATACGATAGCCAATATGAAAGTAACATCTCCTCTCAATTGAACCGGTTTGTTCACTTCTTCCCAAACTATTTTGATTTAGAATATCATACATACTTCTTAAAGTATTGCATCTCCAACTACTATTTCTTACTTATCTTTCTAGCTCTTGCTATCATTCATTATTTACAATATAGGAACTACCTTAAATTAGGATTGATGCTTTGTTTTTTTGGTGGCAATCTATTGTTGGTAAATGTTGTTTTCAATCAAGCGGATTTTGTATCCTACTACATGGAGAACATGTATTTACCCCTGGTATTATATGTTGGATTTCCTATAGCATATGATGTGTTACCGAACTACAATACTAAACTGGTTAATGCGCTTTGTATAGTCATAGTTACTTTGATGATCGGACGTGTCTACACAGTGAGTAATTCGTACCATCGTAAGATTGAATGGCAAGAGGCATTCATAGAAAAAACATCGAAAGACAACACTCAAAAGTTGATTGTTGAAAAGAAACATACCCCACACAGATTGATCAAGGGGAGTGAATGGTCAAGCTCCTACGAATACTGGTTAATTTCTATCCTAAAAGACATCAATAAGCCCAGATCGATTGTTGTTCAAAAGAATACCGATAAATGGATAAAGCTAGAAAGCTCGTACAATCACCATTTCATCACAGAATGGGGCTTTTTTGATTATTCACGCTTCAAGAATCCCTATTATTTTCAGTTTAGTGATACAAGCTATTATAAAATCTATACGGATTCCTCTCTAACAAAATAAGTGGCATATCGTGATTTACACAGATTGATAGTCACCTGATTTAACTTAAATTAGTATTTTGATGTATGAGAACAATCAACATTATTATATACCTAACCTTTTTCCTAAAAATTCATACTACGTTTGCCACAACCTATTACGTTTCGAATAATGGAAGTGATTTAAACACAGGAATGTCGTCCAGCAATCCTATTCAAACCATTTCTAAGGCAAATACTATTGGATTTACGGCTGGTGACTCACTACTTTTTAGAAAAGGTGATCGATTCAAAGGTCAACTAGAAATCTATAATTCGGGGAATAGTTCCTCATACATATATATAGGTTCCTATGGTAATGGTGAATTACCTGAGATCATTGGTGGGGATACTTTACAAAATTGGACGATTCATAATAATGCTATTTATAAAACACATCTATCAGCAAATATTGGTCTTCTTTCTTATGATGGGCAACAGCAAATGTTAGCTAGACATCCCAATTCGGATTGGTTTTATTTGAATGTTGGTATTCCGAACAATAATGTGATCGATACAACGAGAATGGGTGATCCAGATTGGACTGGAGCAAAACTTCTCGTAATGTTCAATGACTGGAGTTTATCCCCTTTCGATGTACAGAGCTTTGACAACGCAACAGGTATCTTCCAACTGAATGCAAATGTGAATACCAATACAAATACAGGTGTTGAATATTGTATAGTTGATCACATTGAAGCGTTGGATAGCCCAGGTGAATGGTATCAAGATCCCATAACTGATAGTATTTATCTTTGCCCTCTAGACAACCAAGATCCTTCAGCACACGAGATACTAGGTGCAGTATACGATCATGGAATCTATATATACGGAAATTATGTAAAGGTTGAGGGGTTGGATGTTCATTGCTATAATCATTCCGGAATTCGATTCAATAATCGACATCATGTACTGATAGAATCCAATCGAGTCAGCAACATAAAAAAACATGGGATATATTCACTCTTTGGATATGCCAATAAAATTATTGGAAATACCATCGAAAATATAGGTCATTTTGGGATCGTAGGTTATGACTCACCAAAAGGAATCATCGAACTTAATGAAATATCCCATATTGGTCTGTATCAAAATATCAGTGAAGAAGGACTTCAGTCATCAAAAGGTACAGGTATCCGATATACAGGTGATTCCTTACGCATTCTGAAAAATATCATCGAATATATTGGCTATAACGGTATTCATTTTAAAGGGGCAGCATGTGAGGTGAAAAACAATAGTATCAGGTATTACAGCAAAACCACTTGGGATAGCGGTGCCATATATTGTTGGAATGAGCATTTTGATTCAATTGGTGCAGCAGGTTCAGTGATAAGCAATAATATCATCATAGGTGGTATCGATAGTAACACCACTACATTCCCAGACAGTAGAAAATCGTTTGGGATCTACACGGATGACCGCATTCACAATGTACTAGTTGAAGATAACTTTGTAGCTTTTACATATGCTGGGATCTTTGTACACAACAATAGGTTTATAACAGTTCGAGGCAATGAGCTATATAATAATTGGCAGAATGATATCCGGCTCACTACAGACATTTTAGTCTCCAAAGGTGATATGTATGGAAATCAGATCGAACAGAATAAAATGTTTCGTCTTGACACCAATTATCATAATTTGGGGTTAAAATGCAGATGGAATATTTGGGAACTCGCTAGCTACAATGATAATCAATATTTTAATCCATGGCGTGACTCCATGATTGATTTTACGTACAGACCTGATGATATAAACCCTGTGTATTTTACCTATAGCTTAAATAATTGGAACTCTTTCTCCGGACAAGATTCATTATCTTTATCCAATCCATTCCATTGGTCAATAGGTGTGGACTACTCTATGTTTGTAACCAATGAAAGTGATAGTCAAAAAACAATTCCTCTACAAGGTTCATGGATGGATTTTGATAGTACTATTTATATTGGTAGTATTGATATGGCTCCTTTTGATGGAAAAGTACTATGGCAGTTTGAAGATTGTAATAATGAGATTGGTGGAACGGCTTTCATAGATTCATGTAATATTTGCGCTGGTGGTACTACAGGACAAGTACCTATTCTTGATCCATCTTTATGCATCTTAAGTGCTAAAAAAGTAAAAACACCAGACTTTAAAATATACCCTAACCCTTCTCGAAGTACAATTACTATTCGTTGTACTCGTTCAATGATCAATCAGGTTTACATATACAGCACGGATGGTCATTTGATCTATCAATTGGAAACTTCACCTTCATATATTATAGAAACAGATGTTTCTGCACTACCTTCTTCTTGTTATTTTATTCGAATTCAGACCGAAGAATCAAATCATTTTACCTCTTTTATAAAAATCTGATCTAAGACGTCTCTCAAATTTAAATCAAATGAAAAATAGGTTGAAAGATGGCATTATTTATTGCTATTTGTAAATAGTCTGTCATACAGGAACTGCATTGAAAAACTATGCTCAATGTCAGTTTTATTTCTTCAGTAAAATTTTTATTTTTGGTGGCAAGTAATTCAAATTAGTTTACAATTACATACAAATAAATACACGTAGAAGTAGATTTGTTCAGACCTATTATTTATGATAAAGTATAATCCAAAAGACTGGTTCGGACTTATTTTTGAATTCCATAAAAGTGATACGTTGAATAAATTACGTTATGTATTACTTGTATATGGACTCTATTCATTATCTGTTATTCATTGTAAAATGGAGTATACAGATTTTGAAAGTAATATGACCATACACTCCTTGATCGGTTTTGTGATCGGTCTATTATTGGTGTTCCGTACCAACACGGCCTATGATCGTTGGTGGGAAGGGCGTAAACTTCTAGGCGCTTTAGTAAATACCTCTCGTAATTTAGCTATCAAAATAGACACCTTTCTTCCAGCAGAAGCAGTAATAAGACGTCAGTATTATTCTCAGATGATCAGTAATTATTGTTTTTCGATGAAAAATCACTTGAGAAATACGCGAATTGCAGATGAAATGACTTTTGGTGAAAAGCTGACCGAAAAAGACTTCAATGACATTGATCATGTTCCCAACCTTATTGCTGGGAAGCTTTTTGATGAGACCAAAGATATGTATCAGGAAAAGATCATTTCCGGTAACATCTACATTACCATTGACGACCAGATCAAGCAATTGACAGACATTGTTGGTGGATGTGAGCGGATCAAAAAGACACCAATCCCCTACTCATATAATATCTTTATAAAGAAATTCATCTTTATCTACACCATGACCCTTCCAATGGGTATGGCTACCTTATTAGAATATTGGGCAATTCCTGTCTCCATGTTTATTCTTTACATTCTGGTAAGTTTGGAATTATTGGCCGAGGAAATCGAAGACCCTTTTGGTGTTGATGCTAATGACCTCCCTGTTGATGATATTTGCATTACGATCGACAAGAATGTAAAAGAAATTCTTGTTTAACTGTTTAAGAACAAATTGATGTTCCTGAAGATTATTTAAGGCCCCTATAAATCTCTCCTCAGAGCAAGGTAATAAAACAATAATTTGGTATTTGTAAATATTTAATTAACTTTGCGTTAATATTAAC
>CAXQBA010000202.1:0-2648 GCA_964221885.1 Luminiphilus sp.
GATCAATTCTTTATTGCCAGAGGTCGCTTCACGGTATAACTTTTCAATTTTATAGAGGGCCTCTTGAATCATTTCAGCAGCTACCACAGGATCGGTATCTTGGATTGACATTTCAATTCCGCTATGTTTATTTCTTTTTACATCATAGAGTTTTCTAAATCGTTTTTCAACTTTATTTCGACCCTTGGGAGTGTTAATGTCAATCTCATACCTAATAGCAAGATCAAACTTTTGAATCATATGATCAACAAGAGGAGCAGATTCAGCAAATATCAGAGCACGACTAACAGCATCATCATTTCCATATAAGCTTAGGTTACCAGCTGAGTCGAATAGTTTTTGTTCTTCATTGGTTGGTACAAAAGTAGCATAGGCTGTGTAGTATTCATCCAAAAGGAATGTCATGCCAATTGATAGAATAGCTGTTGAAACGACAAGGCCGATCAGATAAAATCTCCAGCGGAATAAAATCCCGATCGTTTCGATCAGGTTATAAGTTGTCTTTAAGTTATTGTCCATTGTACATAAATAATGAATAAGCCCTTCAAATTTAGAAAAATTCAGGCATCTTTTGTTTTAATAAACTGATAAATCCGACGCAGATCGATTATTTGTAAGATTAAAGCAACACCAAGTCCTAAAAAGCTACTTATAATTAATTGCGAAAACCAAGATTCAATACTTAATTGCACAACCATTGGAATGTAATAACAAAGCAATGACATCGCGATCAATCGAAGGATCAAGAATACAGGTGGTTTTAGATCAAAGGTTATTTTTGAGTAAAGAAGAATGGCAATGGCAACCATAAACTGAGTCAACAATGTAGCAAAAGCTGCCCCATTGGCACCATAGGGATCAATTAAAGCAAGATTCAATGAAACATTTAGGACAAAACCTACTACGAAAATACGATTAAGTATTCGTAGAGATTGGTTTGCAGTTAATAAAGTACCGAATATTTGGGTCATACCGATCGCATTAAAACTGAGTAGTAAAAAACAAAGTACTCCAACCATGTTAGGCGTAAAATCAACATAGAGAAACTGCATGATTGGCGCTGCGAAATAGATAATATTCACAGAGGATATAATCGTTATCGTCAACATGATTCGGGCACTTAAGCCAGCTAGCACATTAATTTTCTCTCCTTTAGATAACAGTTTTGAAAACATGGGGAGCAAGAGTCCTGCAAAAAGGAAGCAAAACATAGTTAATGCATCGAGCAACCTAAAACCAGCAGCATAGATACCCGCTTGATAGGGGCCGTTATCACCAAGAAGCCGCTCAAGCATAATAGAATCTGTGCGGGTGTAGAGCGACATTAGTAGAACGATTAATGCATAAGGGGTACTTTTTTTGAGCAATTCCATTGCGTCTTTCCATGAAAATGAGAATTTGGGCCATGCCTCATATTTTCGTAGCACAAAAAGAAAACATAAGGCACATGTTATAGAAAATGCCGTTGTTTGGAGTTTGACGAACAATTCGACACCCATAGATCCAGAACCATAGATAAACGGAACACAAAGTAGGATTAGTAATAGCTTATCAGAAATAGAAACCAGACTATCCACTCGATAGAATTGTAAACCAGCAATGATTGACCTAAAATAAAACGTGAGAGATATCAGCGCTTGATTCAACAAAAGGAAGCTAAATATTTGCAGAGCATTACCCTTATAGCCTATGATATAGGCAAATAATACAGAAACGAGGAAAAACAGTAAAGACAAACATAGTTTTAAGCTTAGCAGAGAATTAAAATGTTCTATAAAAAAAACTTTGCTGAACGAAACGCTACGTGTATTATATTGCTGAATACCCCAGTCGCAAATGATCTGAAAAAGAAATGAGAGGTTAAATAAGGCAAAATATAGACCGTATTCACTTGGGCCTACTGTATTTTGAACTTGAAGTTCGACACCAAAAATATAGAATGCCTTGATGAATACATTGGCAAAAATCAGAAAAAGTAAGTTAATGAGAAACTCCCTATTCATTCATGACCTTGTTATCTTCAAATCGGTTTTTAAGCGTAGCTTCATCTTCTAAAAGATCAATTTTTTCCTTGTCGAAGAAATAACTGAAACTCCAAAAAAGTTTACGCACTACTAAGTGTTGAGCAATAAAGAAGTTATCCTTGTCAATATGGACAAAATAGCGTTGTATTTTCTGACGATGGCCCACTTCTCCATCACCACGGTTGGCTGTTGGATTATATAAGGGATAGAATCGAACGACTTGGTCTTGATTTTGTTGCTTTGTTCGGTAGGTGAACGTAGCAAAAGGGGTAGAGGAGGTTATGGAGTCCCTTATGTAATCGTTTTCAATGATTTGTTCGTAAAAACAAGCGTCTAATTCTTCAAGATAGGCTTCCACATTATCGGTGTTTAATCCAGATGCTGTTGGTGGTGTGTTCACAGATGGGTTAGATACATTATATGTGCCATTGGTATTGGTTACTTCGAATGAATGAATTTGTTGTGATGGATCGTGATAGATCAATGAAACACGCTCAACACTTTTGGGGTTCGTTCGAAAAATAGCTTTGTCTCGCCAATCCAATTCAGTGGTGATATATCGAGTATCAATGGTTCCAGGACTTTTAGGGATATATCCGACATAAATATCATCAGAACCATCCA
>CAXQBA010000203.1:0-5954 GCA_964221885.1 Luminiphilus sp.
CTACGATCTGCGAGGGTGATATTGCCGTTTTGAATGCAGGCAGTAGTGTAAATTGGTATGCGGATGCAGGACTGACCAATTTATTGAGTAGTGGATCGGTATACACAACTGGTGTATTATTGGTCACAACCGATTACTATGTGACACAGGTTGATGTAAATGGATGTGAAAGTGTATCAAGTACGGCAACGGTTACCGTCAATGCACTACCAGCATCGCCTTCTATTCTAAACGATACAACTTGTACGAATAATGGAGCAACATTAGTTGCTCAAGGAACTGGTGGAACGATTAGCTGGTATAGTGATGCTAATCTTAGCAATTTCTTGAGTAATGGTGATACATTGTCGTTGACATTAATGAATCAAACCACATATTATTATGCTGTTGAAACGGACCCTGTAACATCTTGCGTAAGTTCAGCCAGTGTGGCTCAAGTATTTGTGATACCTCAACCTAATATGCCTGCTTCATCTAATGTAGAGTTGTGTGATGGTGATAATGTTATTCTGACTGCAACTGGTTCAGGCAGTGGTGATCTTGTTTTTTATGATGCAACACTTACTGAAATAGGACGTTTTGACATGACAACTAATGGTGCGTCTGGTTCCTGGACGGTTGGAGCACAAAGTTCAGGTTCATATGTATACTACGTATTGGAAGAGTTTAATGATTGTCAGTCTCAACTTCAGACTATACTGGTTGATGTGAACGTATTACCGACGGCACCAACCGCGTTTAATGATTCGCCGGTTTGCGAGGGAGAATCAGTGCACTTACAAGCATCAACGACAGCTGGAGCTGCGTACTATTGGACAGGCCCCAACGGGTTTACGAGTGGATTACAAAATATTACATTATCGAATGTATCAATCCAAGATACAGGTACCTATTCCGTACAGATTATAATCGATGGTTGCTCATCTAATGCTACAAGTACGAATGTTGAGGTATTTCCATTACCTGTTATTTCCGGCGGTTTAACATCAAATAGTCCATTGTGTGAGAATGATACACTCGTCATTAATGCACCCACAATAGTTGATGCTACCTACTCTTGGACAGGACCAAATGGATTTAGTTCCGCTAGCCAGAATATCACTATTAATGATGTGATAGAAACGGATCATCAAGGATTGTATACAGTTATTGTTACCGACAATAATGGTTGTCAACCATTACCTTTATCAACATTAGTACTAATTACTGCCTTGCCTGATGCAGGTATAGCTCTTAACTCTGGACCTGTTTGTGAGGGAGAAGAGGTGCAATTTTCTATTCTTGAGATCTTTAACGCTACCTATTCTTGGTCTGGACCGAATGAATTTAATTCGACGATCTACAATCCAACATTGATCACTACCTTTGCTGATACAGGTGTATATAGCGTAGATGTTACAGTCAATAATTGTACAGCTAGTTACTCAACGGAATTATCGTTACATCCTAATCCAGTTGCTTCAGCAATTGGAGACACGACTATAGAAATAGGTCAAACTACAACGATAGCTGCCTCAGGTGGTCTGATTTACGAATGGTCTCCATCGTTATTCCTCTCGAATCCAAATGCTTCTCTATCTACTGTTATTCCTACAGCAACTGGAATATATAATTACTTAGTTTCTGTGTACTCGATCGATGGTTGTATGGATACCGCTTCAGTAATAGTGGAGGTTATTCCTTCAAGTTCTATACGGATTGTAGATCTATTCACACCGAATGGTGATGGAGTAAATGATACCTGGGTAGTTGATTATCTTATGGATCCAAGTTTACCGGCATACACACTCCAGATCATGACAAGAGGTGGTATAGAGGTATTGAATACGAATGACTACGATAACATGTGGGATGGAACATACAATGGTAAGAATCTTCCAGATGGAACGTATTGGTATTTGATTCGATTTGAGGATGGAGAAGTTCTTAAAGGTGCTGTAACCATTAAACGATAACCCATAAATGAAAAATGCTATGAAAAATTTGATTCTATTTTTAGCGATCTGTTTATGCTTTAATCAGTGGAATTTTGCACAGCAACTTCCTGTGTTGAACCATTATATTTATAATCCTTATCTATACAACCCTGCTAGAACTGGACAGCTAGATTACGGTACGGTCTCTATGCATTTCAAAAAGCAGTGGGTAGCAATGCCTAATTCACCATTTACTGGGGCGATCAGTCTAGAATCGCCTATCAAAACTGAAAAATTGGGTGATATGGGTCTTGGAGGATTATTATACTTTGATCAAATGCATATAGTTGATAAAATCGGAGGCTTAGGGACGTATGCCTATCATATTCCCTTTGAGAAAAACAAAGAGTATGTCCATAGGTTAAGCGCGGGTATGTCTCTTGGTTTTATATATCAACGATTCAATTTCCCCGATGCCATAGTAGAGAATCTAGCTGATAATCAGTTGCTGCCCTCTGAAGGTAATGGCGTTTCATTTGATTTTAGTGCAGGACTAGATTATCAGTGGAGAGGATTACATATTGGGGGATCTATGTTACAGGGGCTAAATACAGGATTACAGTTTTTTAATGTAGGAGATCGTGATATTCGTTATGTAAATACGCGTCACTTCATGGTAATGGCTAGTTACAAGCATACATTCAATAGTGAAGATAAAAAACATCCATTATATCTTGAACCGTACTTCTTAGGACGTATTATCGAGAATGTGCCTTTTCAAGCGGAGGGTAACATTACGGTAGGATTGGATGGAATGGGTTGGATGGGTGTAGGATATCGCTCCAGCAACAATGCTACTTTAACCTCAGCCGTAAATGTGAGTTTGGGTGTAGAAGTCAACAGGAACTTTGTATTTGCCTACAGTTTCGAAATACCTGTTGATGGTAATTTGATCGCTAACATGGGAACACAACATGAATTTATGTTAGCATATCGATTTAGAGAAAACCCAAAGATCAAGAAGATGGAAGTATTAATGGACTCGACCAAGATCGTTCAACAACAACTCGTAAAGACGATTTCAACTATGGAAGAGACGATTAAAAATTTGGCGGATACGTTACATTTACGAATGGATGATCACAATGAAAAATTAGATGAACATCGCGAAGATCTGGATGAGCATAAACAGCGTTTGGATATGACAGATGGATTGATCGGTAAAAACAAAGGTGAAATTGATGAATTAAGAGATATGATCAATAAACAGGTGAATAAATACAAAAAGGTTGGAGAAGTATATTTTGATAATGGTTCGTCAAGTCTTAATGCAATAGGTAATGCCAATCTCGATGCGGTGTATTCATCAATTAGCCAATTGGAATCAGATGATAATACAACTGTAACCATTTATGTTAAAGGGAATTCAAGTACTAATGGTAACGCGAAGCAAAATTTAGAATTGTCTATGCGTCGTGCTACAGCTGTACGTCAATATCTCATTAGAAAAGGATTAGATGGTAACAAAGTTATGATCATACCAATGGGGGAGTCTGACCCTGTTTCTGGTGTAGATGATAATAAGGGCGATTCAAGAGATCGTCGAGTGGATATCATATTTACAGCTGTGAAAGGAAAATAAAAGTGATCTTTTTTGGGTATTACTTACTTCAATTAATTGTTTATATTTACCATAGATAAATGGTAGGTTCTTTCAAATGGCAAAATCGAAAAAGAAAAAGAATTCAAACTCCTCAAGTAAAAAGCAGAAACAAGCGTCAATAGAAGTTGATAAACCAACTCAGGCACCTAAGTTACATGCCTTCTGGAATGATAAGATCCTTCAATGTGTTACACTGTTTATTGTATCAGTTGGTATATATGCCAATACTTTTTTTCACAAATATGCGGTGGATGATAGTATTGTCATTCTCCAGAATAAATTCACAAAGAAAGGCTTAGCGGGTTTATCGGGTATTTTTGGAGAAGATACGTTCACAGGTTTTTTTGGATCTAAGCGAAATTTGGTCGAAGGAGGGCGTTACCGGCCACTATCACTAGCTACATTTGCTTTAGAGTTGCAGCTTTTTGGATCGGTTCGAAAAGACAAGAACGGCAATCCAATTTTAGATGAGGATGGGGATGTCACCTATAATGGTAGTCCATTTGTTAGTCATCTTGTCAATGCAATTCTGTATGGGATCTTGTGTGTGTTTATCTTTTTGATGTTGCTGGCTATGTTTCAGTCCAAATGGAAAGATGAACCGCTAAAAGTAGTTCTTATCTCGTTTAGTGCAACATTATTATACGCTTTGCATCCAATACATACTGAAGCTGTTGCCAATATTAAAGGACGAGATGAGATCATGGTCTTTTTAGGTGCTATCATGGCAACATATTGGACACTGAAGTCATTTGAAGTAACTGTCAAATGGAACTATATTTTAGGCGCCTCATTAGCTTTTTTTATGTCGATTTTTTCAAAAGAAAATGCGATTACATTTATAGCAATTATTCCAGCTGCCTTATATGTATTCAAGAGTGCTTCTATAAAAGATTCCTTAAAATACACACTTCCCTTTCTACTGATTTTTGGATTGTTTTGGTTTGGTATTCGATCTACGGTTCTCGGAGATGCTGCATCTGTAAGTTCAACAGCACCTGCTAAAGAATTAATGAATAATCCTTTTTTAAAAGTTAGCACCGAAACAGGATATGTTGACTTTACAGCCTCAGAAAAATATGGGACGGTGTTATATACTTGGTTGAAGTACATTAAACTTCTTATTTATCCACATCCACTTACAAACGACTACTATCCGAAATATATTCGAACGTCAACCGACGATATTCCAACGCTTCAGGATTCTGATGTGCTATTATCATTACTGTTTCACCTCGCCTGTTTTGGTTTAATGATTATTGGAGTGTTGAAAAGACGAACGGATGCATTTTTTGTTTTGTTTTATTTTGCTACGTTTTCAGTTGTATCAAATTTATTATTTCCTATAGGAACGAACATGGCTGAACGTTTCATGTTCCTACCTTCATTAGCTTTTACCTGTTTGATCACAATGTTGCTGTACCATCTATTAGATCGGAGAATAAAGGGCGGATTGAGTATAAATCCAAGATTGTTTTTGGTTACTATTTTAGCTATATCAAGCTTATATGCTATTAAAACATTTAGTCGAAATTCTGATTGGTACAACGATTACACCCTTTTTATGGCTGATATTCATACATCTTCGGAAAGTGCTAAAATGAATAATGCAGCCTCTGGTGCTCTTCAGGATGAATTAATAAAACAAAAGGATCTTTCTACGGTCACCCGACGTGAGATGCTCAATCGAGCACATATTTATTCAAAAAAGGCAACAGAACTCCATCCATACTATAACAATGCTTGGTTACTGCATGGCAATGCAAATGTTAAGTTAGGACAACTTTGTTTAGAGGAAGCAACATCAATAGGCAACGAATCGCAAGGTGCTAAATATCAGGAAGCTTTACAATATTTCAATAATGGTCTGATGTGCTATGATAACGTAGCTAAATTACGTCCCGATCATCCAGATATTAAGCAGAATTACCAAGTCACATACAGAGAGAAGGGAAAACTACTCGGTCAACGTATGGGTCGAATGTCTGAGTCGATTACTGCGTTAGAAAAGTCACTTCAATATAATGATAAGGATACCGAGACACTTCGTTTATTGGGTGTAGCGTCAGGAATCAGTGGGATGCAATATCAGTCACGAGGAATGATGGCTGAGTCAGCTCAACAAAATAAACTGGCTATTGAATATTTTCAAAGAGCCTTAGATGTGAATCCTTCGAATGTACCTATATTATATAATTTGGAGGTCGCTTATCGTGTTACGGGACAAACTCAAAAAGCACTCGAAATAAATGCTAGATGGAAGGAGATCAATCCTGACTATAATCCACAAAATAATTCAAATCAATGAAAAAAGCTGTAGTAACTGGAGCCACCAAGGGTATTGGAAGAGCCATTGTTTTTAAGTTGGCGAACGA
>CAXQBA010000204.1:0-7880 GCA_964221885.1 Luminiphilus sp.
AACTGAAAAGATCAAAAAAGTAATCAGTGTTCCAGGACCTTGGGATGTTGATTCGGGTGAATTAACGCCTACTATGAAGTTGAAGCGACGAGTTGTTCTAGCAAAGTACAGTGAACAGATCGAGCAGCTTTACAAGGACTAAAAGCTTAGGCTTTTTTTTCACTGATATGAATAAAGGCAGGTGGTACATTACCTAAGACAAAATCAATATCACAGTTTCCAAAGATAGCTTCGTATCTTTTCTTAGCCATTTTTGAATAATGGAGCTGAATATATTTTGCACCAGGACGTAAATTTTTAGCTGCTTCAATAATGATATCATCCTCGGGTATGATCACAAATGGGATTTCAGAGAGTACTGCATCAGCATATTCATACCCAGCCTCTTTAATGTAGTGTCCCATTCTGACGGCATCATCATTGATTATTTTAATTCTGGGTTCATCTTTGAATTGTTTGCGAAGGTCTTCACAGAACTTTTCATTAATCTCAAAACAGAGCAATGTGGCATCTTTTCTCATTTTTTTGAGGACTAAACTTGTGATAGGACCATCGCCAGCACCTAATTCAACAATACACTTTGCAGTTTCAAATGGAATGTACTTATCTTTGGTCATTGTATTTCCTACAAATTTAGAAGACCTTGAGAATGTTCCCACTTCTTTGAAATTTCGAACCCCTTGAACAAAGAATTTAATAGCATTCATTTGATTATTTTTTATGTAAAATGCACATGAAATTTTAGTAAAGCTACATAAATTGAAATATTTATCAAATCTTTGCCAAGATCTTGAGAAAGCCTATATCTTTGATTTAATAAAAGTAAGAACTAAAAATGCGCGTTGAACATATTGGAATTGCGGTTAAGGATCTTTTGGCTTCAAACGAACTCTTTACTCGTTTGTTGGGGGAAGAGCCCTACAAACAAGAGTCTGTTGAGAGCGAATCTGTAACAACTTCATTTTTTAAAAGTGGAGATGCCAAGATCGAATTATTAGTGGCTGATAATGACGCAAGTCCGATCGCTAAGTTCCTGACGAAGAAAGGGGAAGGTATTCATCATATTGCTTTCGAGGTAGATGATATACATTATGAAATGAATCGACTTGAAAAAGCGGGCTTTGAAATATTAAATAAAATACCCAAGAGAGGAGCCGATAATAAATTGATCTGTTTTTTACATCCAAAGACAACCAATGGAGTACTGGTTGAATTATGTCAAAGTATCAATGAATCTGATCTATGATTAGTATGTATCTCTTGGTTGTACTGTGTGGTCTCTTTGCAGGATTCATAACCACATTAGCGGGTCTTGGCTCTGTCTTAACACTATATGTGCTCATGGACGTTGTCCAATTACCACCGGATGTTGCTAATGGTACAAACCGCCTGGGTATTATGGCGATGTGTCTTCTCGCTTTGCCTTCTTTTCAACAGAACGGATATTTAGACATTAAGCGGTCTTGGTTGATCATTGTAATGATTTTTATTGGTGCTATGTTTGTTTTCATTTTGGCCATAACGATTGATAATACATCATTTGTAAATGTCTTTAAGTATCTGTTAATCTTAATGTTATTACTTGTTATTGCAAATCCTAAACGTTGGATTCAAGAAAGTGACTATTCACACAAAATAAATATATTCATTACCATTCCACTCTTTTTTGTGATCGGTTTCTACGCTGGCTTTATTCAAGTAGGTACGGGTATTTTTCTAATACTGTCACTGGCTATTTTAGGTAAATACAGCCTTCTTGAAGCGAACGGGATCAAATTATCTGCATTTGCTATTTACACTGCCGTTGGACTAAGTATTTTTTCAATGAGTGGAAAAATCAACTGGCCCATTGGCTTGAGTTTAGCGATAGGTCAAGGAGTGGGTGCATTGATAACAGCTCGAATAGCTACTAAAAGTAAAAATGCCAATAAGTTTGTTCGCTATTTATTGATAGCTGTACTGATCGTCGCAATAATCCATAAGTTTGGATTATACACATACTTTATTGGATAAGTTCGGATTGTTTTTTATCGACAAATAAAGCTGAGATTGATCTGTGTTCATGAACATTTCTGATAGCTCTTGAGAAGAGTTTTGCCGATGATAATACTCTGATCTTAGCACAAGCTTTTCTTAGCGGAATAGTATCTGTGACAATCATTTCAGTAAGTTGAGACTCTGTAATACGTTCATAGGCTGGGCCAGATAGGACGGCATGAGTACATAGAGCTCGTACACTTTTTGCCCCTTTTTCTATAAGAATAGTGGCAGCACGACAAAGAGTCCCAGCAGTGTCAACAATATCATCAACAAGGATCACATCTTTTCCGTCCACGTCACCGATCACAGTCATTTCAGCCACTTCGTTGGCTTTTTTTCGGTATTTATCGCAGATGACAAGACCTGTTCCAAAATGTTGAGCATAGGCTCTTGCACGTTTGGTTGAACCTACATCAGGAGATGCAAAAATCACATTGGATGTATCCTCTTTTTCAAGAGCATTGAAAAAGATCGCTTCACTTTTCAAATGATCCACGGGAATGTCGAAAAAACCTTGTATCTGATCTGCATGAAAATCCATGGTCATTACGCGATTAGCGCCGGCTGCAATCAAAAGATTGGCAATCAATTTAGCACCGATAGCCACACGAGGTTTGTCTTTACGGTCTTGGCGAGCATAACCAAAATAAGGAATAACAGCGGTAATGTAACCTGCTGAGGCACGGCGAGCAGCATCAATGGATAAAAGGAGTTCCATGATATTATCCGTTGGTGCAAAGGTAGATTGTATGAAAAAAACATATTTACCACGTACCGATTCCTGAATATTGGCTTGCATTTCACCATCACTGAATCGTTGTGTGACCAACTTACCCAAAGATTGGCCATAATAATCAGCAATTTTTTCAGCCAGGTAACGCGTGTCGGCTCCGGAAAAAAGGGTCGTTTCAGTCATTGGATCAAATATTAAAGTAGATTTACGATTTGTTTAATACAAAAGTAAATAGATTCTTCAACCTGACCAAACCAAGAGAATACTAATGTTGTTATCGCCAAAGTGATTCACGCCAATCATTGTATTCTTGAACGATTTTCATGAATTCTCTTTTTTTGAACTTTTTGGCATTGATCTTTTCAACGAGAGCTGGGTAATCCTCAAAATAGGTAGCCATGAATTTTTTGAAACTTCCAAACGAAATTTCAGTAAGTTCGTCATCTTTTTCCAAGAATGTTTGAACATATCCCATGTTACCATCTGTATTCCAGTATTCATACACTTTTACTTTTCCTTTGCCATTGCATTTACGGCGCATAAAAACCTGGTATGCTTTAATGGGGCTTAATCGGTATGTCTTTGAAAAATAACTGATATTGTTGGCGTCTACATGCCATGATTTAATATCGGAGGGTTTGTAGACTCTTTTTTCATTTGTCCTTGCATTAATGAATGTAATTTGAGTGGAATATAAATTTGGATTACTTGCCATGATCTTACCCTTGAGCGTAAAGTCATTGATGTCAATTACATAACCATCATCGTAATTGATCTGTCCATACACCATAAATGACAGGAATATTGAAATTACGAAAAATATGGGTGAATTGGTCGATCTCCGGTTCATATGAAAGAATCTTGATATTTGATAATAAATTATGTTATTCAGTGATTTGCAATTAATTAATAACAATAGGTGTTGCAACAATCTATGTTTTTTTTGTTATATTAGTAATTAATTCACAGCACAATTAAATACTAAACAACACTACACAATCATGGAATACACAACAACAATAAGAGTGCCAATGTTTTTGGCTGCACTATTTCTTTCCACGTTCTTAGTTTCACAAACACCAGGTTTAATCTACTTGCCTCCAGGAGGAATGGGTGTCACCCCAATGAATCCCGACGGAAATGGTATGTCTTCTATTGCTGCAACTGGCTATGATACAAATGACATTGTAGAGAGTGAAATTCCATATGTTCCTATCCCAGTACCTTATGCTGAACCGACATCTGACTTAGCTCGTGGTGCTGACTGTTCTTTTTCTGATATTGTTCGCCTTGATGCGTATGATTCGGGCGTATACATGTACTCAGATGGAACGAATCTTTTATTCAGATTCAGACAAAGTAAAACTATACCTGGAGCAAAAGGATACTCAATACTCATTGATTCGGATATGAGGTTTGGCTGTTGTGGAGCAGATGCTGATCCAAATTATATCCCTAAAACTACTGGTACAAATGGTAATCCTGGTTTTGAGATTGAGATAGTACTCGAGACTAATTTTCAGGTGGCTGCCTATGATGTGGATGGTACTGATAATCCAACCGTACCTGTGTTTACTTATCCAGTAAATACGCACCATCAAAGATCGGTAGCACTAACCAATAATTGTGGTGATCCTGATTACTTTCATGACTTTTATATTGTGCTAGCTGATTTATACACTACGTTTGGCATTAACGCATCAACACCGTTACGTTATGCAGCAACAACGGTTATGGCGCCAACACCAGCGATTGGTGGTCCTCTTTCTGATATTAATGGAGGAGGTGGATATTCGGATCTGATAAACTATCAGTGCGGTACCCCTATCGGAACAACGGCTACTACACAGCCTCCTTGCTCTTGTACCAATCCGCCTACTATAAACGGACCTATACCATCCGGTACGAATGTGCCAATCTCTGGTAACTGGAACAATGCGGGACCATTAACACCGAGTAGTGCGGATATCGAAGTATTTTTGAATGGTACGTCGCAGGGTACCACAACAACTACCGATGGAGCTGGATGGTCAATGACATTGGCTGGGCCTCTTGTAAATGGTGATACTATTTATGCTACGGCTTTGGCTGTAGGTGAAGGTCTTTGTGATCCAGATCCACAGATCATTATTGTATCGGATTGCACACCTGCAAATACATCTGCTACCCCAGTTATTTCTTGTGTCGGTCCTAAAGGAATTAAAGGCACAAGTACACCTGGAGCCACAATTGAGATAAGCTTATTTAATGCTCCTCCAACTTCAATAGACAGCTTTTTAGTTTCTATAGTTTCAGATCCTGTAACAGGTGAATGGGGCTGGGATGGAAATCCTCTCTCAACTAATAATACAGCCTCTAATATTTGTACGGCTGGAAGTGGTGATATGCCAGAAGGTACTATCAAAGTATCAGCTACTGATCCTGGATCGAATTGTCCATCGCCTCTTGCTTCAGAATGTTCTGATCGATCTGGAGGTTCTTATCCTTTAAGTGGACAAGCTACCCCGCCGGTTATTACGACTGATCCAATTGAAGAGGGTACGTCTGATATATCAGGTACTGCAACAGCTGATGACATCATTCGATTGTACATCAATGGCTTCCTTATAGAAACAACTACTGCAACAGGGGGTACGTTTACTTTTGTATCTGTTTCACCATTGTATCAAAGTGATAATATTTCCATTACAGCTCAATCTAATCTGACCTGTGAATCTTTACCTACAACATCTGTTGTATCTTGCGTATTGGATGTTCCGTCCATTGATGCAAATGAGTTAGGTCAGGTTGCTGATGGTGATGTACTAACTGGAACATCCACTGAAGAAGGATCCACTATAAATATCTATGACGCATCCGCACCAACCGTTGTCTTAGGTACTGCTACAGTTAGTGGAGGTGTATGGACATCCTCAGTTACCGTTACAGCGGGTACTACATACTATGCAACTGTTTTATCAGCTTGTGGTGAGAGTGGAGCTTCATTGGACGTTACAGGAGTCAATCAAACACCGAACCGATGTGGTGCTTTCACAAATACGCCTTTAACTATGAGTTCAACATCTATTGATGGAAACCTATTGACAGCTGTGGCTAACACAACGGTTAATGTATACCTTGATGGATATCTAATAGGATCAGTTGTCACTAGTACAGATGTATGGTCTTTACCGATCAGTGGAACGGATCTATACACCGATGGTGTTCTAACCTTTGGTGTTCAGGAGCCAGGATTAATGGAATTTTTGTGCCCGGCTCAAACATCTGTAGAGTGTACGAGTGATATACCACTCTTTTCATATACACCAACAGGTTACAGTATTATAGGACCTAATGATACAGGTGTTCGTACATTCGATGTTAGTGGTACGGTTGCTGGTGTCTGCTATGTATTAGAAGAAGTGAATGCGCCAAATGAAGATTGGGCTGTATCCGTCTTTTCAACAGGTGCTGATTTTACATTCACTACCTTCCCGTTCACTCAAGCTGGGGTCTATAATTTACGTATCAGAGCGATGGATTTTACGGGAGCATCATGCGATCTTGAAGGCTTGTTAGCTGTAACTCGTGATATTGATCTTCCAATCGAACTTGCTTATTTTAATGTAGATAAGGAGAATAGGAATCAAGCTGTTTTGAACTGGAGAACGCTTTCTGAGATCAATTCGAGTGGTTTTGATATATTACATGCTCATGCATCAGTCAATCAACATATGGTCTTTGAGCCGATTGGTTTTGTACCGTCTAAGGGGAGTGAAAAGGAAGCAACTGACTATCAGTTCTTAGTTGAAGATCTAGAACCAGGGTTTCATTACTTTAGATTGAATCACCGTGATATTGATGGTACATCGTCTATGTCCCCAATACGTTCTGTTGAAGTAAAAGGGTCAGGTAGACCTTACCAGATATATCCTACTACTTTAGAGGCCTCATTGGTTGACCTTACCGTCTCAATTCCTGAAACTGGCCGTTATCAAGTAAAGGTGATATCTGTTGACGGAAAAGAACTTATTAGTAAAACGATACAAATTGATAAATATACAAATCACATATCTCTTGATTTTTCAACGTTTAAGGCTGGTATGTATTACTTGAACATCTCGAATCAAGCAAGTAGATATAACGAAAAAATTGTGATTCAAAAATAATTTTCAGACCGATTAAACCTTTTAGATGTTTCAGGGTCAAAGAAGTACTTTACTCAAACAAAACATCTGAAAAATGAAAAAATCAATTTGGTCATTAATCGTATTAAGCTTATTTTTTGTTGTAGAAATGTCTCAGGCTCAGGTAGTCGTATCTGTTCGACCTACGGCACCAGTTCATGTACGTACTGTAAAAAAGCAGCGTGTAGGACACACATGGATTGCCGGACATTGGACTTATAATCATCGTCAAGGAAGATATGTCTGGCGTAAGGGACACTGGGTAAGAAACAGATCAGGACATGTATGGGTAGCTGGTTCTTGGGTTGCTTGTACTGGTGGCCACAAATGGAGAGCAGGATATTGGAAACCTGTCGGAGGGAATAAAGTTACCGTCCGTAAGGGAAGAAAAGTTTACACCGTTCGTCGTGTACGTTAAAATATAGGGATGAATAGAAAAAGCCATGTTCTTCAGAACATGGCTTTTTTTAGACACTATAATTAATCAACAAAATTTTTAGTTATTAGAGTTAGGTTTAGTCAACAATTAATTCTCGCATCATGTTTTTAAGTAGTTCAAAACAAGTGCCATAATTTATATTAGTTGTTGATATTCTGATTACCAGCAACTTACAAACAACCCATAATAAATACAAAATATAGAAAAGTCCACAAAATGGAATAGGTTCCAAAAAAAAGAGGTCGCTTGGTAGGCGACCTCTAACGTTTCTTTTAACACAAAACACATTTCTTAATTCATGGTAAAAATGTTTTGATACGTTTTTTGGTTAGCAATTGGTGTTAAAAGGAGAGGGTTGGTTAGTTTCTGAACTCTAGCAAATCGATAATGTCATCTGATCTAAGAGCATCTACGGTAAATAAGCAAGTGATTTTCATGGTTGTTACGGTTTGATAAAAAAAAAGGTTTTTGGTTGTATAGTGGTTTAGGATTTGATTGTTTG
>CAXQBA010000205.1:0-2785 GCA_964221885.1 Luminiphilus sp.
GATTGAAAAAGGTATGTACTCGAGCGGAACGTTTCGCTTCGGTATTGGTTACAAGAGCTGCAATTTCGGCTGTAGCTGTTGTACCAATATTTTCACCAAGGATCAGACAAGCAGCAATTTCGAATGGGATCCAACCTTGATAACACATGGTGAGAGTAATAGCGATCGATGCAGATGAAGACTGAACGACCAACGTGATCACAGCACCAGCCAATACAAAGAAGAGCCGAGAAAAAATACCATATTCAGTGAACGATTGTAAAAATTCAAAGAGGGCATTGGATTCATTAATCGATGGTACAGAGGATTGTAAAAAAGAAAGTCCTAAGAAAAGAATAGATACACCGATCAAAAATTCACCCCAGTAACTGATGTTACGGCGATTCGATAACGCCATGGGACCACCAATGACAAATAAGGGAATAGCATACTGTAGCAATACGAATTTGAAACCAAAGATCGAAACGAACCAAGCAGTTACCGTTGTGCCAATATTTGCACCCAACATAATCCCGGCTGATTCGATCAAGGTGAGGAGTCCAGCATTCACAAAACTCACGGTCATAACGGTTGTAGCAGAAGATGATTGGATCAGCGCGGTGATAGCAAAACCGGAAAAAACACCCATGAAGCGATTGTCGGTCATCTTTCGTAATACCGAACGAAGTTGAAGACCCGCCGCTTTTTGAATACTCACACTGGTCATCTTCATCCCATAGATGAACATACTGATAGATCCTAAGATCATGAGTATTTGAAATAACCAATTCAATTTAAAAGAGTTTTTGAAAGATATCATTGATCATCATCAGGACATCTCCACCTCGAATCCAATGAATAAAAAAGACAAGGAATAAACTGATGTGAAGACCAAAGAAGACTTTAGCCAGATCTTTTAAGATGTCACCGAATAATTTTGTGCTTAGTTTCCTGTTAATCATCCATCGAATCCCGATCTCACGTCCAGCAAGTAAGCCAATAAATACCCAGGTCGTACTCATGGGAACGTTATTAAGTTCTTTGAAGTAAAAGAGAATAATCGCATAGATGAAGTCAATTATTGTTGCAGATCGAATATCATGCGTATTGTATTTCGATTTGACGATCCGTTGTATGGCACCTCCTTTTACATAAAAAATATAAGCTAGAAGAGCATTTAAAATCAACAAGGAAGGGATCAAGGCTACCAGATCCAATTTTCGTGGTAGATAGACATAAATATTAGCAAAGTCTTGAGCTAACCACTGTGTCCACAGAAATCCAGTTGAGAACCATTGAAGTACGGTCCAGGTTTTCCGTTGCGTGTCGGTCATGGATTTTTTTGGGAATTTCTCTTCCGCTATCTTAGTGATCAATAAATAGATGATCAGTGCCGCCACAAAAGCCACGAGATAGCCTGAAACGGATTTGATTAACATACTATCAAGACCCTTAGGCTTGAAGAATGTCAAGATCAAAAAGGATGTACTGACCGGAATACCCCATCTTGTAACAAATACAAGCACTAATGGTGGTAATAAGTAATACCAGTCAAAGGGTTCGGGTAATGGGTATTTGGGGTTCTCAAAGGAATTGGGTGGATCACCAATCAAACGCATGTAGGAGACATCTCCTTGGTAGGTCACCCAACTGTATAGTAGGGTCAATGTTAGGATCGATGCAGCAAAGCCCCACAGTACATACCATTTTTTATTTTCGTTGGACGATAAGAACGTACCTAATGTTTGAATCACATCATTACCGACCACGGAATAGGACGCCATTATAAAACCGGCCCACATGATCAAACTTGAAATATCCATACAGCTTTATTTGATATCCAAATGTAGAGGTTTAGAAAAGAAAAAACCTTACTCGCATGTTAGTTAATTGTTAACAAGTGATGTTTGATTTGAAATCGACATAAAATTAGTGAGTTTTATTGTAAATAAATTCATCTTTTTGGTAGTAAACGTCGAACAACTACCGTAGATTGGGTTGGTTTTTAATCTAATGTAAGTCATGCAGTTTGTTTATCCAACATTTCTTTGGGGTCTTCTTTTGGTACTTATACCTCTGATCATACATCTGTTTTATTTCAGACGCTACAAAACAGTGTACTTTTCTAATGTTCGTTTTCTTAAACAACTGAAAGAACAGACATCTGCAAAAAGGAATATTAAACATTTATTGGTTTTGATTTGTCGTATGGCTGCGGTTGCTTCATTGGTAATCGCTTTTGCTGTTCCGTTCATACCCAATGATCAGCAGAAAGAGAACCTCGGTGCCAAAGACGTTTCCATCTTTATTGATAACTCCTTTTCCATGTCGGCAGAACGAGATGGCTTGATTCTTATCGATCAAGCCAAACAAAACGCATTGGATATTCTTTCTACGTATTCCGACCAAGATCGATTCCATATTTTTACCATGGATTTTGAGGGTAAAGATCAACGTTGGGTCTCAAAGGAAGATGCAGAGACTCGCATTAATCAATTGCGTTTAACGAATCGTTTCAAGAACTTGCAGAATGTATTTGACCGTCAACATATCATGTTTGACAAAGGAGCTAATGATAACAATAAGAGCTTTGTTATTTCTGATTTTCAGGAAAGTTTCATCTATCCCTCACCTCCAATAGACTCAATGATTGACCATGTTTTTATTCCTGTTAATGGGAATAAAGACCAGAATGTTTCTGTAGATTCCGTTTATTTTGATTCTCCAATACAACAACTTGGGCAAACCAATATACTTTATGTTTTGATTCGGAATCATAGTGATGAATCGATTAATAATATTCGTA
>CAXQBA010000206.1:0-6911 GCA_964221885.1 Luminiphilus sp.
GTGCTGCAGGAGGTATTGGTTTGTCCCTTTCAAAGCAGTTGTCAGTTGAAAATGCTTCTCTCATACTTATCGATATTGATAAGGATGGTCTACAAGGAGTTGCAGAGATGTTGCGGAACAAATACCCTAATGCGCCTATTTTTACATCGACTGTCGATATCACTCAGCCAGATCAGATACAGGAAATGGTCGAAAATATCGTAACAGAAATCGGAGGTGTTGATGTCTTGATCAACAATGCTGGAGTTGGTTTTCAAGGTCCTATGGATCGAATGACATTATCCCAATGGCAACATCTTGTAAATGTCAATTTTTGGGGTACATTATATATGGTTTATGCCTTTTTACCTTTATTGAAAGACCAAGGCTATGGACAGATCATTAATGTATCATCTGGACAAGCGTTTTTTAGGTTGCCATCTTGGGGTGCGTATGCTGCCATTAAGTTAATGATAGGAGCTCTTTCAGAAATCTGGCATTTTGAATTGAAAAGGTAGAACATTCATGTACTTACTGTATATCCATATATGGTTAATACAGGGTTCTACGATACGATAGATACGAAAGGGTTTTTTAATGAAATGTATCGAAAATTATTACCTTATTATTCCAACACACCAGATCAGGTAGCAAAAAAGATCATAATGGCAGCAAAGAAAAAGAAAAGAAAAGAGATGATTCATGTGTTAAATCACTTGGCTAAAGCAGGTCAGTTTATCGAACCAGTATACTCCAAATACAGTCAATTGGTTGATCATTTATTGAATAGAGATACTAGTGAAGAGTCGAATGGTCTAGCTCAAAAAGTAATGGATCAATTTGCCCTGCTGGGTATGAAATGGACTGCAATAAAAAATGGAAAAGGGTTTACCATGTCAGAGCGGATGGAAGGGGAACACCAATGGACGGATACTACCAAAGAAAAAAAGCCTCTTCGTTTTGAAATTGATTGGGGGGCATCAAGTATTGTTCAATTTTTAAACCCCCAACATACATCTTTTTTGAAGGCCGAGGCTCAAGGAACGATTGAAGTAGGAGGTCTTTGCAAAGATATTCCATGTCATGGAACGATCCATTTTGACTATTTTGGTAGCCGGTCGATTCATTATTCGCTTTTTTTTGAATGCAATGGTGACATGTATCAACTTACTGGATCAAAAAAGAATATACGTTTCAGTGATTTTGTCCATTCCCATACACTTTGTACAGGTCAGATCATTCGATGTAGAAAAGGTGAAGTAGTGTCAGATTTTGTCATACATTTCTTTTGGGAGGATGTGGTGCCATTCGCTAAAAGTTTTCGTCTAGTAGATGCCTAGTTGATTTGTAAGGTTTTAAAAATTTCATGTAAGAGTTGTTGGCCATTTTGACTAAAGCGATCTATGCTTCTATCTTTATCGGTTTTCCAATAGATGATGTAAACGTAATTGTCCGCTGATAATTCATCTGGATGAATAATATAGCTAGTGTTTCGGGTGATCCTATCCCAAAAAGAAGTCATCTTTGTGGGATCCGTACCAATGTCATTTGACAGAATTTTTCCTTGTTCAGATATTTCAAATAATTGAAATACCAAATGATTAAAAAAAGCGCCATTTCGGGGATGATAGTACCCGTGTTTTGAGTAGATGATCGGAACATATGGTCGTATGTTTTGAAGGCTATCTGGTAAATGAATGACATAGTTTAAATTGATGCCATCTGGATTAAATAAAACCCGATTGTCTAAAAACTCTGAAAGTTCTAAAGACGCGATAGGAGAAAAACCTAACAAATTATAAATCGTATTCTTTTTAGTGGGATAATTCCTAGAGAGTACATGAAAAATCTCGTGAAGCATGACTCGCTCAAATGATGATGTATCTCCTTTAAGAAGACGCTGAATGGCATCTTGAGGAATAATGATATCATTTTGACGTGTAAAATAAACACCTGGACCATAGTAACTTCCTTTCGTTTTAATCAGTGAAATTTCAGGTATTTTTAGCTTAGGAAATACATTGTAGTGTTTGGTTAAAGCTTTTTGGAATACATGTTTCACAATATTTTCTTCCTCTTGAGTAAAATCCATGAGGTCATCGATCAAAAATTGACGATACCTCTCAAGTAATACAGATCGATCGCTTTGATCCGTAGTGTCTTTGAGCAGTATTTTCATTTCAAGTGGTCGAACTTTTTCGAAGTATTGTTCCACCGTATCGAGAATGATGTGAGATGAGGCTTCATCTGAGGATAGGATATTGAAGGAGTGTATTTCTTTCGGTAATTGACACCCGAATAATAAGATGGTAATAAAAAGTACAATTCCTATTGATTTCATGCTTTCTGATTTAAGATTAAGACACTCTCAGGACCTTTACAAAAAAGGAGATCTAGGATAGATAAATGCGGTATAAATCCGGTTCGATCTTCAAATATCTGCTCATATTGTAGTGCATTATATTGATGTATGTTTTTAGGTAAAAACTTGTTTCTAAAGTCTTTAATATGATCTGCATCAGGTTGAGTGAATGAACGTGATGTTTTGATTTGGACGGGTATTGGTAAAGATGCCAGAAGTTGCTCAAAGCAGTCCAAATTAAAATCCCAGAGGTATTTATGTGTTTTGGAGTTATCAAATAATGGTTGAAAAAGATGTATGTAAAACTCGAAATAAGGGCTCTTGCTGTAGGCTGTCTGTAAGCTCTTCCAATGTTGATTCTTCCAATGGTAATGATTATCAATTTGCACATCTCTAATGGGTTGACCTTGGTGTTTTCCTTTTTTTAAAGGAATGCTTAAAACCAATTTACCATTGGATGTAGCTATTTCCATCCGATTTCTGTAAGATGATTTGTTGTAATTTTCCTTTTGTTCTAATTCGAGTATTTCAGCTTTTGACAACTCTCTGTAAAAGGGGATGGGACCAAAATACATGGCTTCACATAGCACAATATTATTCGAACTTTTTTCGCTCATTTCAAGATAATGTTCAGAAGTAACTAAATGTACAATAATTGGATAGAAGCTAGTAATTTAAGTGTATCTTAATCGTTGATACTGGGGTCTATTCATCCAATTTTTGCCAAAAGATCGAAAAAGTCTAAAATTATACTATTTTTGTTTTATACACTTTATGTTTAAAGGTATACATCAAATTGAACCATGCAAGGAATGAATCCATTACAAATGATCATTTTGTTTTTGTTTATCTCAGTTGTAGGGATAGCACAGCAAGATGCCATGTTTACCAAATACATGTTCAATGCATTGCCATTTAATCCTTCTATAGCGGGTACGACTGAGGCACTAGATATGACATTGCTTCACCGTCATCAATGGTTCGGTATTCAAGGTGCCCCGATGACGCAGCAGTTTTCTATTCATTCACCCATACGATTGGCAAAAAAAAATGACAATGCTTCTGTAGGTGGTTTTTTATCGCATGATCAACTTGGCTTTTCACGAACCGTTATGGCCTATGGTGTTTTTAGTTATAAACTACGTTTAAACAATCCCATAGAAAAAAAGAATATCATTCATCTGAATTTGGGCTTATCAGGTGGTATATCCAATTGGTCAGCTAATTACGAAGATCTCCAACTCGACAATTCTAATGATCCATCTTTTCAGAATCTAAATCCGAATGTTTGGATGCCGAATTTTGGATTTGGTATGTATTTACATAGCCGAAACTGGTTTGTAGGTTTATCGGCTCCTCGTTTGTTGACTAATCCACTCAGGTCTAGAGGTGTTAATGAACCAGCCTATAATCCTATTGCACAAGAATTCCGTCATTATTACCTAGCTGTGGGTGGTGCTATTGAGATATCCCAGGATATTGTACTAAGACCGTCCCTTTTGATCAAAAATGTTGGCTTATTTGTTGAGAAGAGTGGCGATCAGTTCGTTGGTGCACCAACTCAATTCAATATTGATCTATCCGTTCTACTTCTTCAAAGGTTTTGGGTAGGAACATCATTCCGTTCTTCAGTTGAAGTGTTCACATCCAGTACTAGTTCGTATGATTCAATAGACTTTTGGTTTGGTATGCGGCTCAGCAATGGTATTAAATTTGGCTTGTCATACGATTTTACATTAACGTCATTGCAAGGACCTGGCTTGGGATCTTATGAGGTCATGCTTGGGTATGATCTTCATCGAAATGCTACGGACATGGATGGCGGTAATGTGATTGACCCAAGATATCTAACCTTTTAACCTATGGCTCTATCACTTCTAATATGTATTGCTTCAGAATGACTCGTACTACTTTTGCTATAATCATCCTTTCTCTACTCTGCACTTCATTTGCTCATTCTCAAAATGCAAAGCTGAAGCGTGCTGAAAAATTGATGCTCAAACATAATTATACTTCATCGATCGATCTCTATTTGAAGGTTCTTAATAAATCCAATAGTGCTGACGCGATCATAGGATTGGCAGAGTGCTACAGAAGGGTGGGAAATATAGACGAAACGGAATATTGGTATTCTCGTGTTGTTCAATTGGATAATCCACCTAAAAAATCATATTTATATTATGCGATGGCATTACAGCAGAATGATCGTTGTGATGAAGCGAAAGAATGGGCCGAAAAGTATTTGAAAGAAGTTGAGTCCAGTAACACTCAAGCAATGTGGTTGGTAAAATCATGCGAAGAATCTGTTTTAAAAGGACTACAGGTTTCTGGAAAGCTATATCAAGTTGAGGCTCTTGACAAGGTCAATACAGAAAATGATGAATTTGCACCTCAGATTTACAAAGGCGATCTTGTATTTGTCAGTTCGAGAGAGCAGATGATTGCAGAAAAGAGATTTAATCGTTGGTCTGATCAGGAAGCAAAAAGTTATACAGAATTATTTTTTGTAGAACGTGCTCAGGTAGGTGATGATGAAGATCAGCAATACAAATATGGAGAAGCAGAAAAGTTTACAAAATATTTAAGCACAAAATATCACGATGGGCCTGTAGCATTTGGTAATGAAGGAAAGGACTTTTATTACACTCGTTCTAATATGGACGGAAAAGGTGATGATGGTATTGTGCGTTTGAAAATTTATCAATCAAAAGGAGCACGTACCAAGCTCACAGACCCTCGATCGTTGCCATTCAATAGCAATGCGTATTCTGTCATGCATCCATCTGTTTCGGAGGATGGTGAGACCTTATTTTTTGCATCAGATCGTCCAGGTGGATTTGGAGGATTTGACCTTTATGTTTCCTATTTAGAGGATGGTCGATGGTCCCCACCTGTCAATTTAGGCCCAACTGTAAATACGGAGGGTAATGAGGTTTTTCCTTACTATCACAGATCGGGCACCTTATATTTTGCCTCTAATGGCCTAGTAGGATTGGGAGGGCTTGATATTCATATGTCCAAGGAAAATTATGGCACTTGGCAAGAGCCCGTTAATCTAGGATATCCGATCAATACACGATACGATGACTTTGCCTTTGTGATCAATGATGAACAGTCTCAAGGGTACTTCTCTTCAAATCGTGAAGGTGGTAAAGGTGGTGATGATCTGTATACTTTTACGAAACAGTCAATAACTGTTGAATTGATCGTTTTTGATGAAAAAACTCAGATTCCTTTAGAAGGAGCTGATGTCTTTTCACCTTGTTCTGAAATTATGGATTTGATCACGAATATCGATGGCAAGATCTACATGGATTTGCCGCTTAATGTAGGTTGCGATTTTGTAGCTGAAAAGTTTGGATACCAATCGAATGCGATTCGTATTTCGACCATGGATCTGATTGCTGGTAAGAATCTGTATGTTGAGATCCCGTTAAAAAGCTCATGTTCCTATGTGGTTGGTGGTACTATAATAGATGGATTGACCAATGAAGTAATACAAGACGCTAAAGTAACAATCAAGACTTATAGTGACGGCGAATTTGACGAACAGTACACACAAACAGATAGTGCTGGATTTTATGAATTTCTAGATATACAAGGGGATTCAGAGGTTCGTGTAATTGTTGAAAAAGATGGCTATACAAAAGGTGTGTCAACCTTCAGCATACAAAGTGATTGTGGTCAGGATCAACCCCAGGATGATCTCGTCCAATCCATACCACTGTATTGTTTTGGGGAAAATTGTCCGGATAATGAGTTGGGTCAGGGTGATATGAATGACGAATGTGTTAAAGATTCTATTTTCAAGGAGGATGGTTCCATTGAATTGGTCCTTTGTGATGATCGCAAGAAGATTATATCCTCTGATGGTGAGGTTGCTTGGTTTGATGCAGAAGGAAATGAGATCGAGCAACCAGGTCAGTTAGGCAAGCCTCAACTTGTACACATCTATTATGATTATGATGACGCCCGCATACGACGAGATGCAAAGCCAGCATTACAGGATCTAGTACGTTTAATGGAGGGTTATCCTGAAATGAAAATTAAGATCACATCACACACAGATGCCAGAGGAAAGAAGAATTACAACAAATCACTGTCGAAACGTCGTGCAGAATCTGTTATTAAGTTCCTCATGTCGAGAGGTATCGCAAAAAGTAGACTAAAAGCTACTGGAATGGGTGAAGAATTAATGATCAACGATTGCTACGATGGTGTTGAGTGCACTGAGCAACAACACCAAGAGAATAGACGAACTGAGTTTATCATTACAGAGTATATTCCTAGCGGATATGATGGTCAATCGAAACAACCCGATGTTATTGATGTGAAACCTTGTAAGGATTGTCCTAGTGCACCAGATGTAGAGACAAATTAAATACGCTCTGATTCCCATAATAAGTAGTTTTTTGGTAGACGATGGTATGTAATCAACATATACCATTTAAACACTATTTATTTTTTTAAAAATATGTAATGCCTTTTCTAATATTATTGTATTTTAGGTAATATTTACAACGCACTTACCGGTAAGTGCGTTGTAAATATTACCTAAAATACAATAATA
>CAXQBA010000207.1:0-3264 GCA_964221885.1 Luminiphilus sp.
GGAAGACATTGAATAAAGAGATCGGCAAGCAATATATTGATATGAAGAAGCCATCAGTTCCTGAAAAAACAGCTTTTTTCAATGCATCTAGGTTTCATCATTCGATGTGGTTGGTAAAATTCCCCAAAAAAGAGATACGTATCGGGAATTCAATGATCGATCAGTTTACAGACTTCAAAATCATGGCTGAGTCAAAAGCGGAGTGGGATACGGGCTTCTGGGCTTCAGCTGGTAGAGGCTTTTTTGGCTTTTTTGGTGCCGATCCGTTTGATTACAGAAAGGAACTGGCTAAACTAAAAAAATGGGCTTTCAAGGAACAAGATATACTACGCACTGAAAAGGCTTGGCTAAGAACCATGAAGTAATGAAAAATAGTAAGATCCAGCAAGGAGTGGGTCTTCTTATTCATGATCCCAATAATGATCTTTTCTTCGTTCAGCGTAAGGACTCGTCGTACTTTATAAGCGAATATGTGGGTTCCTATGCCTTTTGGGGAGGTGGTGTTGAACCTAAAGACGACTCAATCAAACATGCATTACAACGAGAACTGAAAGAGGAACTATCATTCGGCTCTGAAATCTATTCTTCTTTTACCTTTACATTTAAAGGTGTTTTTCATGTTCGGCATGCTATGGCTCAATACGACCTGCATGTATTTTATGTTCCTTTAGAACGTACCGAATTTAGCCATTTTTCAAAGCAAGACGTTTTTGAGGGTGAGGGTGTTATTCGAACTGGCATAGATTTAGTACAATCAAGATGGATATGGGATACTAACGATATTTTTAGGTCAATTTATGAGAAACTATGATCTATGAATACTATTTTTAATGGAATATCGGTTCAATTAGGTATGAGGTACACAACATTTATTCTTTTGATCAGCTGTATGGTATTTGGGATATCAGCAAATGCTACCAAAGATAGTTTGGATCTATCAGCTATTGAATCACAAATTAATAGGCTTGCCCAGGATATGTTACAATCTAAGGACAGTCTTAGGCGTGTATCAGCATCGGATTCTATTCATATTCTTTTTGAAAAAGCATATTCAAATCCAGCGACAAAAAAATATTCGTTCGATCGTCTTAAAGGAGTCTCTTTGATTGCCAACAAGGACAGTTCGGTTCGGATATTCACTTGGCAATTATATCATGATAAGGATAACTATTCCTATCATGGTTATCTGCAGGCAAAAGATGGAAAGGTTATTCGTCTTCAAGATGAGTCTGATGATATGTATGGTGTGGAGTTTCTTACGCTTAAACCTTCTTACTGGTATGGAGCCTTGTACTACAGCATGCGTCCATTTACTGTAAAAGGAAAGGAATATTATCTTTTATTCGGTTATGATGCCTTCTCATTTTTTAATAAAAGAAAGGTCTTGGATGTGTTGTATTTTGATGATAATGGAAAACCAAAATTCGGGTTTGAATGCCTTCAAATGATGGATGGTTATCGACGTATCAGAATGGTTCATCGAATGCTTCTGGAATATTCTTCTTCGGTCAGTGTGACCTTGAATTATGATGAAGAACAAAATAAGATCATCTACGATCATTTGATTCAGGGAAAGCCTTTTCAAAATGCATCTGTAACAAACTTACCCGATGGTTCATATTGTGGTATGCAGTGGAATCGTAAAGGATACTGGGAGTATATCGATAAAGTTTACAAGGATGATCCAAAGAATGTTCTGATCAATGCAAGGACATATGATGAGATGATCAAGGATGGTCAGCGATCTAAAAAAGAAGACAAGGATATTTTTGGCAATCCGCGTAAAAATTAAGTACAATTATTACTATTTTGGGTAGTAATTAATCTACGATCCTTATGTATACAATTTGGCTTATGCCAGATAACGATGCTTACCTCAAATTATCAAACTTAATTGAGGACTTGAGTTCGGTTCATCAAACACCTCGATTTGAGCCCCATGTCACCCTATTGAGTGGTATTACAGATGATCTCGATGTAGCAAAAGACAAACTTCATTTACTAGCCCGTCAGATGTACCCTATATCCGTTTCATTGACCCATATTGATTTTCTTGAATATTTTTATCGGTGTTTATTTTTTAACACGGATAAAAGCCCTTCATTAATACGAGCTAGAGAAAAGGCTGAAGAATTGTTTGAGCATCTTCAAATAACTCCGTTTATTCCTCATGTCAGTTTTTTATATGGTTCAATACCTACGTTTAAGAAACAGGCAATTATACAAGAATTGGGTGATGAGTTTTGGTTAGATTTTACGATGAAGAGTTTAAGATTGGTCAGTACGCAACGAACTCCAGAGAATTGGTCGCTGATTGAAGAGATCGAGTTGTAATGAGTATTTAGTCTAAACCATTTTCCAATACATCCCAGGTATGATCAGCCAGAAGACATACTTTAGCCACAAAATGCTCGTAAGGATAACCACGAGGGCCCCATTCATCATTACCAACGACAGATAATACATTTGTACCATCTTTTTTCTCATACAAAAAGTAGATATGACCGATCAGTGGTTTGAAACCCATGTCGGCTTGATAGATACGCTCAGATATTTCTACACGATGTTGAATCTTCATGGCTTGTTCAGCTAGAAGTTCCATTTGTTTTCTGATCTGGTCTAATTGCATCGATGTTTGCTTGTGCATAGCTTCGACAGAAAGACCTTTGACACGACCTTTATCAATGGGTTTGATCACAGCGCCACCAACTGTATGGGCGTAGGGAAGAAGATGAGGATTTTCGGCAATCTTATCCTTATCAATCGGGTTTATGAAGTCTTCTTTTTCCTTGTTCATCAAAAAACAATATTAATTTAAAATCATTTACACTATAACTGCTAAAATAGAGCTTTGTTTTCGTTTAGATTGAAAATAATACTATTTTAATTGAACATATATGCCACTTATGATCCATAGAACCAAGCTCTTTTTTATATTCTTAAGTATTAATTTCTTGTTTTCTTGTCAGGATACGACCGAGAAACAACAAGAATCTATCGTTCGAATCCATTTAAAAGGAAATGTAAATGACCTAAATATTTACACTTCCCCGAATGCCTATTTGGCTGAAGTTGTCAATCCGAATGTACATGCTAGTCTTCTTTTACCAGACCCTTCCTCACTGGAATTGAAACCCTACCTTGCAATAAACCGTCCTGTGATCGAGATGGAAGGGACATCTTGTCGTTTACAATATGAAATACGACCTGAGGCAAAATGGGAGGATGGTTCTGATATAACCGGAGAAGATGTCTTATTTACCA
>CAXQBA010000208.1:0-3183 GCA_964221885.1 Luminiphilus sp.
GTCGCCGATATATTGATCAAGAAATGATAATCATGCTGAATAAAAGTAATGAAACTAAACAGATTGAATGGGATGAATATTCGTATAGCATCGATCCCTACTCATTTAAAATAATTGATAATACAACGAAATAATGAAAATGAAACAGATACTGCTTTTATGGTTTTTATGGTGTACCCTTTTTTCATGCACCGATACGATTACAAAGGAAAAGAGCAAAGCTCAAAACAATGAACCCTATGTCAAAAAAGCACCTGAATGGTCTAAAAATGCCAATATTTATGAGTTGAATATTCGTCAATACAGTGAAGAGGGAACCTTTAAAGCGATTGAAACGGATCTAGACAGAATTAAAGAACTTGGTGTAGATATCATTTGGTTTATGCCTATACATCCGATCGGTATGATGAATCGAAAAGGAACGGAAGGAAGTTATTATTCAGTTCAAGACTATAAAGATGTACACTCTGAATATGGCAGCCTTCAGGACTTTAAGGACCTAGTAAATGCGATTCATGAAAAAGGAATGTATGTCATCATTGATTGGGTTGCGAATCATACGGCGTTTGATAATGTATGGGTCGAAGACGGCCATTTAGATTGGTATACTTTAGATTCAGTTGGTGAATTACAACCTCCTTTAGGTACTGATTGGTGGGATGTGGCTGACCTGAATTATGACAATGCTGACATGAGAGCAGCTATGATCGATGCACTTCAGTTTTGGGTACGTGATTGTGATATTGATGGCTACCGCTGTGACGTTGCTGATTGGGTACCTACCGATTTTTGGAATGATGCTAGGTATGCTTTAGATACGATAAAGCCTGTATTTATGCTTGCTGAAGCTGAAACACCCGAATTACACGAGAAAGCTTTTGATATGACTTATGGTTGGCATTTTCATTTTGTGATGAATGAAATTGCTGAGGGGAAGAAAAATGTCAATGATATTAGGGCGTATTTGAATGATACCAATAAGGTATTTAAGCGTGAGGATTATCGGCTACATTTCACCTCTAATCATGATGAAAATTCCTGGAAAGGAACGGTTAAAGAACGGTTAGGTGATGCGATCAAAACCTTTGCTGTCCTATCAGCCACCATGGAGGGTGCTCCGCTTATTTATAATGGCCAAGAAGCGAGTTTGGACAAACGTCTTGAGTTCTTTGAGAAAGATGCAATTGAGTGGACTGACTTTTCGATGACGCCTTTTTACCAACAACTATTGCGATTGAACCACGAGAATCAATCACTTTGGAATGGCGAATATGGTGGCGAAATACAGGTTATAAGTCCAGAATCAGATAGTTTAGGATTTGCATTTTACAGAGCAATGAATGAGGATGAAGTCTTGTGTGTATTCAATTTCTCATCACAGGAGCGTACTGTAAAGTTTGATAACCCATCTTCGAATTCACTTACTGAATTATTCAATGATAGCGAATTAGCTTCTGAACAAGGAGAAATAACTCTTCCGGCTTGGGGCTATGCAGTTTATCATAACGAATAATAAATAACATACGACTATGCGAGAGGATAACATAAAACCAAAATTAGGGTTTTGGGATATATGGAATATGAGTTTTGGATTTTTAGGTATCCAAATGGGGTTTGCCTTACAGATCGGAAACACAAGCCGTATCTTTCAGACCTTATCAGCTAGTATTGAAGATCTACCGATTTATTGGTTGGCCGGACCCGTAACCGGTCTTCTGGTTCAGCCTATTATTGGTTACATGAGTGATCGAACTTGGCATCCTAGATGGGGTAGACGTCGTCCTTATTTTCTGATCGGCGCTATTTTAGCAAGCATTGCTTTATTGGTTATGCCGAATTCACCTGTTTTGTGGATTTCAGTGGGTATGCTATGGATTATGGATGCATCGTTTAATATTGCCATGGAACCATTTCGAGCCTTTGTAGGGGATGTATTACCACCAGAGCAACGAACACAGGGTTTTGCAATGCAGAGTTTCTTTATTGGAACGGGTGCCGTTGTGGCCTCTTTATTACCTTGGTTTCTAAGTAATGTACTTTCCGTTTCTAATACGGCGGCAGAGGGCGTGATTCCTGATTCTGTGAAATGGTCTTTTTATATAGGCGCATTTGCTTTTCTTTCAGCAGTGCTATGGACCGTTTTCCGTTCGAAAGAGTATCCTCCTGAAGATATGGAGGCCTTTTTGAAGGAAAAAGAGGAATCCAAGGGGCTGCTACATGTTTTTACTGAAATTTTTGGTGGTATTTTCAAAATGCCCAAAACAATGATACAGCTGGCTATCGTGCAGTTCTTTTCGTGGTTGGCTTTATTTGCTATGTGGATTTATACCACACCAGCGGTAACCGAATTTGTTTACGGTTCAACAGATCCCACATCAGCAGCCTATAATGAGGGGGCGGATTGGGTGAATGTTTGTTTTGCAATGTATAACGGCATTGCCGCTTTATTTGCCTTTGCCTTACCCGTGATTGCTAAGAAGACCGATCGCAAGACAACGCATATGATCGGGCTAACAGCAGGTGGATTGGGATTATTGAGTATGTTTTTTATTACGGATCCAACGATGCTACTCGTATCGATGATAGGTGTTGGGATTGCTTGGGCAAGTATCTTATCAATGCCCTATGCCATTCTAGTGGGCTCATTACCATCCAATAAAATGGGCTATTTCGTAGGCGTTTTCAACTTTTTCATTGTAATACCTCAGATTGTAGCTGCCTTGATTTTAGGATTTGTACTGGAGACCTTCTTTAATAATCAAAGTTCGTTTGCTTTTGTGGTTGGGGGTGTCTCAATGTTTATTGCTGCAATTTGTTGCACACTAATATATGACAAAGATTAATTAACTACGGATTTTGCACCATCAAACTATTTCCCGCCATTTCCTCTTGTGGTATCTTAAATAATAAACTATTATCATTGTACGGAATGCCACCTCGTAGTGGTAGTTTCAGCCGTTTAGCATTATGATAACGATCGCCTTCGAACATCATTTCCAATTGGCGTTCGAGCTGGATCATCGTTATTAAACTATCATTTGTACTTGGAATCGTTGGTGCATTACCCGTACGAAGCGTGTACAACTGAGTATATAAATCTTCAGACTGAGTCCGGTCTCCATTTCCGCCACTACTTAGATTTGCAGATCGGAAGAGCGTCGTGTAGGGAAAGAGTGTGCCTTC
>CAXQBA010000209.1:0-2759 GCA_964221885.1 Luminiphilus sp.
AAACACAAAAAATCAAATCAAAATAAAATGGAATGAGTATTAGGCTTAAAATCAATGATAAGTGGCTTATGTGGTTGAGCATTAAAATAAATTGTATGCTTTTTTTATAATGGAAACTTGTCGAAAAATGTCTGACTTTTTGATTTATGTATCCTGAAACACTTGAGGGTGCAGCCGAATAAACAAATGTAGCAGGGTTAAAAGCAATCCTTGTGTTCGATGTTGTAGCTGCATCTCGAATAAATAGATCATCGTCTCCAGAGGGTAGATGTTGATGACTGATGTAACCTCCTACCCTTTCAAAAAGGGAACGTTTATACATAAGATTGCGTCCTACTGCCATGTATGGGTAACCTAGTTTTGCCATGGATGTATATTGAACCATGACATATACATTCTCATATGCAACCCATCGACTCAATACTGAATCATCTACCATTGTCGGCCCAACACCGACCACGATCTCAGAGTCGCTGTCGATATAAGACACCATACTTCCTATCCATTTTTTTGAATGGGGACTACAATCCGCATCCGTAAACAATAACCAGGAACCTTTAGCTTTTGAAACAGCCAATTGCAGTGAAGCTTTTTTTCCATGATTATCTCCATGGTTTAATATCACTTGTAACGTTTCATTTTGCTGAGCCCAATCCAATAAAAGAGAATCAGTTCCATCAGTGGAATGATCACTTACCACGATTACTTCAAAATCATGATAATCCTGATCGAGAATAGATTTTAAATATTTTGTTAAATTTGCACGCTCATTCTTCGCACTGATCAATACTGAAACGAAGGGTCTTTCGTTCCCTTGAGGCTGTATTCGGTCTATTTTTTTTGTTTGGACATAAAAAGTCAACCAAATAATAACTTGGACACTGAGAAGAATGATGCAAACAATCCCAATTAACAATTTGTGTTCGGATTTATTTTTTGTGAGATACTACTTAAAAGTAATTAAAAAAATATGGAATTCACTATACAGCATACTGACAATGAAACCAAGGCAAGAGTTGGACAGTTAAAGACTGATCATGGTGTCATAGAAACACCTATTTTCATGCCTGTTGGTACATTAGGATCTGTAAAAGGTGTCCATCAACATGAATTGAAAGAGGATATAAAAGCACAGATTATATTGGGAAATACCTATCATCTTTATTTGCGTCCAGGTATTGATATTCTTGAGAAAGCAGGTGGTTTACACCAATTTAATGGGTGGGATCGGCCCATTTTGACTGATAGCGGTGGATTTCAGGTGTTTTCACTAGCCCATAGACGAAAGATCACCGAGGAAGGAGTCACCTTTGCAGCGCACACTGATGGATCAAAACATCTATTCACACCTGAAAATGTGATGGATATACAACGTACTATCGGAGCTGACATCATTATGGCTTTTGATGAATGCACGCCCTACCCTTGTGAATATAATTACGCCAAAAAATCGATGCAATTGACACATCGATGGCTTAAAAGATGCTGGGACCGCTTTCATCAAACAAATCCAAAATATGGTTATGAACAGGCGCTATTCCCCATTGTGCAAGGTTCTGTTTACAAAGATCTGAGAAAACAATCCGCCGAAGTCATTGCCCAATATGATAGTGTTGGAAATGCGATTGGAGGGCTTTCCGTTGGTGAGCCGCATGAGGATATGTATGAAATGACAGATATCGTCACTGACATTCTTCCTAAAAGTAAGCCAAGATATCTTATGGGCGTTGGCACACCAGCTAACTTATTGGAGTGTATTGCACTCGGAATAGATATGTTTGACTGTGTACTTCCAACAAGAAATGCACGTCACGGTCTTATTTACACTTCTAAAGGTAAAATCAACATCAAAAATGCAAAATGGAAAGATGATTTCAGTCCATTGGATGCCGATGCAAGTAATCCGACCTCACGATTTTACTCCAAAGCTTATGTACGGCATCTGTTTCAATCCGGAGAACTTCTAGGACCACAAATCACTTCAATTCATAACTTGGCCTTCTTCCTAGATTTGGTTCGTCAGGCCCGAGAACGTATTCAAGACGGCACATTCTTATCATGGAAGAATACAATGGTTCCAATATTAGATCAAAAACTCTAATTTCTATTCAAAATCATGAATGACCTGATTTCGTAAAAGATCTTCAAAGCATTCTCGCTTGCGAATCAATACATCCTCTCCTTCATGTACCATCACTTCAGCAGGTCTGTATCGACTATTGTAATTGGAAGCCATCATAAAACAATAAGCACCCGCATTATTGAAGCATAAGATATCGCCTTCTCTCACCTCTGAAAGTTGACGATTCCATCCAAAGGTGTCTGTCTCGCAGATATAACCAACAACTGTATATATTCGCTTCTTTCCTGTGATATTACTGATATTATTAATTTGATGATGTGCATTGTATAACATGGGACGAATCAGATGATTGAACCCTGTATCTAGACCGGCAAAAATAGTAGATGTGGTTTGTTTCACAACATTAGTTCTAGCTAAAAAATACCCAGATTCACTTACCAAAAATTTACCCGGCTCGAAGATCAAGGTAAGATCCTTACCATAAGCAGCACAAAAAGCGTTGAAGCGACGGCTTATCATAGCCCCAAATTCCTCCATATCCGTTTCAATATCTTCTGACTTATACTTAACCTTAAATCCCGAACCAAAATCAATGTATTTCAGATCACTAAATTGAGCAGCCACATCGAACAATAAGTTAGCAGCACGTTCAAAAACACCTACATCTAAAATATCA
>CAXQBA010000210.1:0-6737 GCA_964221885.1 Luminiphilus sp.
AGAGTCTGCTGAAATGTATGCAAGATTGTGCGAAGCTGCTATCCTTCATACAGATGGTAAGGGTTCATTATGGGTCGATCCAGAGTTGGGTATTGGTCTTAAGTGGTTTGACCCACAAGAGCATGATCCTGAAAATTCTTGGAAATTACCTCCGAATCAAAATTGGGCAAAACGATATGAACATTCCAATATTGAATATGAAAAGGCTATTGAGTTTTTAGTAGCGAGTCATAATGCTCAGTTAGTTGCTGTTGAACGAGAAGAGGAGAATGAAGAACGAAAAACAAAAAAGAGAAAGGCATTCAGTTGGGGTGCGCTCTTTATCATATTATTCTGTTTGGGTTTAGTTATTTGGGCTTTGTGGTCAGCGAGAGAAGCACATGAAAGTGCGCGAATTGCATCCAGAGCGGAAATGGAAGCCCGTCGTCAGACTTATTTAGCTGAATTAAGTAAACAAGAGGCTGGACGTCAAAAATTCTATGCAGAGTTGAATGAGCGAAAAGCACGTCAGCAAACTGAACAGGCCGAAAAAGCTTCAATGACAGCTATTGAAGCAACTCGAATTGCAGAACAACGGGCTAAACAAGCAGCAAATTCGGAGCGTCTAGCTAAACAGAAAGAACAGGAGGCTTTACGTGCTAAAGAGGATGCTCTCCGACAAAAAGAGGCGGCTGATGCAGCAAAGGCACTTGCTGAGAAGAAAAAGCGTGAAGCTGAGGAGCAACGTGAGATCGCTCTTCGGATCAAAGGCTTGTCACTTGCTCAGTCCATTGCTGTGAAATCTTGGAAAGAGGAAGATGAAGATATTCAAGGATTATTAGCTAAGGAGGCTTATGATCTCAACGCAGCTAACCTTGGTAAGCCTGATGATCCATTTGTATACGAAGCAGTGTACCGAGCATTGGACCGTTTGAATGATATCAATAATGCATATCCAAATTTCAATGCGTTAGATCAAGCACCAGAAGGTAGAAATCGCATTGGACGAATTCGAGGTATTGAAGTATCACCAGACAATAGTACGATCTATTCAGTTGGTTCGGATGGACTTCTTCTTAAATGGAAATTCGAATTATATGGTTCTAAAGCCGGTCGTAAAAGTAAACAGAATAAACCCGAGATCATTTCATCCAATATCGCTGTATCTCGTGCCATGGATATAAGTCCAGATGGGGCACAATTAGTTCGAGCAGGTGATAATTCCAAGATCATTGTAAGTGATGCTCAAACAGGTGAGTTGGTTCAAGAGGTAGATGCAAACCAAGGTCGTCGAATTTGGGATGTAAAATATACACCAAACGGTGTTGGTCTTGTATGTACGGGTGATGATGGAACAGGTGGAACATCAATACAATATGCTAACCTTAGTGGAGGGGCTTCACCTATTATAGGTAAGACACCACATCGTATCACTCGTATTGATATTTCCAGTGAGGGTAAATATATAGCAGGTACGGGTAATTCCTCTGAAGTTTGGATCTGGAATATTCAAAATCAGCGTAGAGAGTTTAAGTTAGATAATCCAAATAGCGATAAGTTAGCAACAGCTGTTTCATTCAATCCGCAGGGACGTTTTGCTGCTGTGGGATATCAGGATGGTACGGTGATGTTGTGGGATTTGAATAAAGTGAATGTGAATAAAAATTATCGACCGGAGAAGTTTTTGTTTCATGGTGCTAAGATATCTGATATAGACTTTAGCCCTGATGGTACGAAGCTAGTTGTTGGTAGTTTGGATGGAACAGCATCTTTGTGGACTGTACGTAATAATGATTTCAAAGGATATGACGATGATCAGGAATTTCCATATTTAAATCCAAAATTTCAACCGATCAAGTTTGATAAACACGATGATTGGGTAACTTCTGTTCGATTCAGCAATGATGGAAGTCGTGTTGTAACTGGAACTAATAGTGGACATCTCCGAATTTGGGAAACAGATATGACCTTATACGCTGATCAAATATGTGAGATCATTCGCCAAAATCTAAGTGATAAGAGCTGGCGTAAATATATTGGAACAGATGATCCAAAAGAGCAAGAACTCTTTATATACACTATTGATGGTGGGCGTCGTATACCTTTCTCAACATGTGGTGAAAAAGTACCTCAGATGAAAGAGGAAGTAGTTTTAGATGAGGATTTGGATTAATATTTTGAATTATGCACAATAAGATCATGAAAATAGCATCTATCTTTTTACTGGTTTTACTTGCCTGTCAATGGTCATATGCTCAACGGTATACATCAGATGATGATTGCCAACTAGATGAAGCCAAGATGTGGTTTATGCGAGGTAATTTAGATCGTATTCCAAGTATAGAAAATTGTGTCATGGATCGGAAGTCCATGTCTCGTTAAAAACGACTTGAAGGTTTACAACTGATCACTGAGAGCTATTTGTCCTCGAATCGTGTTAGACAAGCTGATCGAGTTTATAGAAAGCTTTTAGAGGTTGATCCATTACATGTTATTGATTCAACAGACGAAGATAATTCTTGGGATCTAGTTTATCTTTCAAGGACATTCAGTCGCATGCCGATCTTCACCATGTATTTTGGGGGAGGTATTAACTTTTCACTTATTGAGCAATTACGAAATTATGGTATTGATAATTCAGGACTTATCAAACCTGCAGAATCTTACCTAAATGGATTTGTTGTTGGTGGGAATGGTATGATTGGTTTCGAATTACCATTGATCTACAATTTTGAATTAGCTTTAGAAGGGAATTTTTCACATCGAACATTTGATTTTACGGATAGCTTATATATATCCACGAATGCTCCTAATCCAACATTAATAACCACAACATCTTCAGATGTAGATCCTTCATCTACCATACGGTACTCAAAGCTAACAATGCGTGAGAATCAATTTTGGATCGATCTGAATTTATTGGTTAAATATAATCTTGAATTCAAAGGGCTTCTACCATATATCTATGTTGGTGGGGGACCGAATTTTTTAGTTCATGCGAATTTATCTGATGTGCAGCGCGTCACAACTACAGAGACATTTGGCGGCGGACAGGTTATACAAGCACCAACTAAGCCTATTGTTTTAACGGCTAATGGTGATCAACCAACAATGCGAAGTATGTTGAATTGGTCATTAGTTGCTGGTGCGGGTCTTAAGTTCCGTGTTGGGCGAAATTTCATTTTTGTTGATCTTCGTTATACTCGAATGTTCCTGAATAATATTGAGATGAACAATCGGTATGCTAACAAAGAGCTTTTGTATAAATATGCACATGTAGATAATGATTTCAGAAACGACAATTTTATGTTGACGGTTGGATTCACTAAAGCTTTTTATACGCCACGAAAAAAACGCACCTACAATCCAAAAGTTTTGGATAGCCAATTTGATAAATGGTTAGAGAGAGAACGAAATAACATCAAGAGAGAAACAGATTCTGAGTTGCGATCCGAATTGAATTCAACCATTAAAGATCTTGAACGCCAAAAACCAAGTTTGATTGAGGATGTAGAGCGCGGTCGTGTTGGTACTAATATTCTACAGGATAAAAAAGCAGAGTACGACAAGCTAAAAAACCAAGCGGGTAGTAAAATCTTTAATAATTAATTGATTAAGGCAACCAATGAGCATGAAAAAAATAAGCATATATATATTTCCGATCATCCTCTTTTTTTTCACGGGATGTGAGCCTGATGTAATAGCACCGCCTAATCAAGGGTTAGCTTTCATTAAGTATTTTGGCCATGTTTTAGATCAACAGGCATCGGATATCAAACGGACACCAGATCTAGGGTATATTTTAGTAGGTTCTACAAATGCCTATTCAACGTCCAGTGATATTTTTATTGTAAAGACAGATCAAGAAGGAAATGAGTTATGGAGTGTTGCTTTGGGTGAAAACCCACCCAGTGGCACAGACTATGGAGAAGATGGTATAGGTGTAGTAGTATTAGCAGATGGCTCTTATGTTATAGCTGGTAACAAAAAGTATATCAATACTTCAGGTGCAAATCCTGTAATTGAACGAACCAAGATCGTCATGTACAAGCTGGCCATAGATGGTTCAATAGAGGTAGGTCCCATAACATTACGCGAAAGTGATACGAATCATTCTGATGAAGTAGCTGAGATGGAATGGGATCGCTATCAGACAGCAAATGTAGTTGTATTGACTGGAAATACTACCAATGTAACTGTGGGTAAACCAGGAGGTCCTTTTCCAGCGACAGATTTCAAAGATATTTTTACAGCTCGAGTAGACGTAGATAATAATTTTGATATTCCGTGGAATACCTCTCTAGCTTATGGTTTTGATGGAGAAGATTACGGTGTCTCTGTTCAAGTTTTGACAACAGGCTATGTTGTGGTTGGTCATGATCAACAGGCAATTTATAAGGATAATGGAGAATATCGTGATAATATCAGATTAGTACAATATGATCGAGTAAGCGGTGGTATCAACAACACGATTGATGAAGGTAACAAAACAAATAAATATGTAGGCGGATACAGTACCATCGATACAGTTAATAACCGAATCACTGTGTTTTCGACATCTCTGGCTCCTACTTCTCCAAATATATCATTACAGTTCGGGGGAGAAGCTGTTATTATGCAAACAGATTTTGATTTAGTTGTAAGAACTTTTCCAAGACCAGTCTCACTTTCTAATGCTTTACCATTAACTAATACCGGGAAACAACAGGTGTATTCTCGTGGTATTGATTTTGTTGATGATGATGATGGTTTTGTTCTTTCAATGACTGTTGCCGCTTTGAATAGTGATAACTCTGTTGCTGCAAGTGATATGGCTGTTACAAAACTTGATAATAACCTCAATCAGGAAGCGGGCTGGCCATTTTATGCTGGATTTCAAAGTTCAGATAACGGTGGAAGTACTTTTCAGGATGCGGCAAGTATAATAGTAGTTCAAGATACGGTCGCAGGTTCTAATAAAAAAGTTTTAAGCGGTTATGCAATGACAGGAACTTTTGACTTAGAATCGAATACAATGCTTGGTCTAGTTAAATTGAATACAACAGGAACTTTAGAACCTAAATAGTTTAAAAAAACAAGTTAAGATATGGATGAGATAACGTACGAATCGATAAAACCGTACATTCTAGAAGAGAAATTTGATGGCTCAAAATGCTATTGTGTATTTGAAGTAGAGGGTGAACAATTTGAAGCAAAAAGCCAGGTTAAAACAACAACTAAACAAGGTTCAGCTAAGATAGTCGGTAACGTAAAACGTCTAGCTATTGGTCGTGGACGTTCAGTGATTATGCGAGTTGTTCGTCGTGCTGTTGGTGGTGGATTTGCTGCTACAGCAGCTTCCCAAGCAGGTAATGAGACGATCCGTCAGGCTACAAGTGGTGTTAATTTTACTCGAGCTGAAAAAGAAGCAGCTGTTATTAAAGCTTTTGAATCGATTGCTTTTGAATTGGTAAATAAAGATGGTAAATGGGCTTTAGCTACTGAGTTTTCAGAATTCGAAAAGATTGTCCGGTCTCAACCGTTACAGAAGCCATATGATAAGAAGATATTAGCTCGTCTTTTAGTTGAAGTAGCTCGTGCGGACGGAAATATAGCTCAAGAAGAAAAAGACTTTTTCGAAGGATTTTTGAATGAAGAGACGGGTAATCTAGGTTCCTTGATGCGTGCACCTGCAGTTTCTATGGTTGAATGTGAAGAGGTTTCTGATGATGCAAAGGGATTGGTTTATATGGTCACAGCGGCAGTTGCTTACGCAGATCACAGTTTAGCTGATGAAGAGAAGATCAAGTTAGATGACTATGCTGAGTATTTCGAATTCAAAGACAAAGATAAGCAGGAATACATTCGTTTAGCTCAGGATTATACGATCGAAAATCTGATTCGTGACAAAGGACGTCTAACACGTGAGGAGTTATACGAAATCGCTGATAATATCGGTATGGACCGAGGAGAAGCTGAACGTGCTCAGATTAAGGTAGATAAACGCGGTATTCTTTAGAAGATACCATTGAAACATACAGATAGGTAGGTACAGAAGTATCTACCTTTTTTTATGCTTTGTAGAAATCATCCAGATTTCTGGGTTTAGGTGTTCCTAATTTTCCAACAGATTTCCCAACAATAGTTGCAACAGTAGCATCACCAGTAACATTGATCACCGTTCTGCACATATCCAATGGCCTATCAATAGCAAATATGAGTGCTATGCCAAAGGCCAATTGATCTTTTGGAATTCCTAACGTATCAAGTACGATAACCAACATGACCATGCCTGCACCAGGAACCGCAGCAGATCCAATAGAAGCCATCGTTGCTGTCAAAATAATGGTCAATTGATCTGAAAATGTAAGATCGAAACCGATCACTTGACAAATGAAAACAGCTGCAACAGCCTGATAAAGACTTGTACCATCCATATTGATTGTTGCACCAATTGGACATACAAAGCTTGTCACCTCTTTTTCAACCCCTACATGTTCTTCTACGCGTTCCATTGTAACGGGTAATGTTGCTGCAGATGAACTGGTAGAGAATGCTAAAAGTTGAGCCGGACTAATGGCTTTAATGTATGAGATAGGGGAGCGGCCAACATAGAATCGAATAACCAAAAGATACATACAAACCATGACCGATAGCCCTAAAACGACACAAAGACCGTATTTTAGAAGATAGTAGAAGATCTCGGTATCTGTACTTACAGTTAGATTAGCTAAAAGCGCGAATACGGCAAATGGCGAAATAAGCATGATCAAATCAAC
>CAXQBA010000211.1:0-6671 GCA_964221885.1 Luminiphilus sp.
CCCTACACGACGCTCTTCCGATCTGTGAAACCATACTACTAGGTTCGGAGAACTTGACAGCATTATCCAACAGGTTATTGATGATTTTCTGCACTTTTAATTGATCCATCATGACAGCTATCGAAGCAGTGGTATTGGTGGTAAAGTTAAAATCAATCCCTTTAGAACGAGCATGTGGTTCGAAGGTCTCAAAGATCTGTTGGAAAAACTCTTGACAGAGTGTGGCTCTTTTTTGAATCAACATTTTACCAGCCTCCAATTTAGCCAAATCCAAGATCTCATCGATGATGTGTTTCAAGTTTTGACCATTTTTCTGCATGATCATAAGTTGCTGAACCAAAGACTCTTCCATTACATCTTTAGATTCCAGTATGTTGGATAAAGGCCCTAAGATCAATGTGAGTGGGGTTCTAAGTTCGTGAGATATATTGGTGAATAGTTGATCCTTTAATCGATTATTCTTTTTCAGTGCCTGGGCCTGTTGTTGGATCTTTGTATTCTGCAGTTGAATTTCCCTGGTTCGAATCAATACTTTTTCCTCCAAAGCTTGCTGATTTCGTTGCAAGCTTTGCGTACGCAAAAAGATGAATAAATAGATTAGAAATAGATTCACAATTAGGATCACTGCAATAAATCCACTGGTCAGATAAACAGGCCATGCAACGATAACAGGAATCGATAGTTCAGCAACTTCTTTTTCATTACCTATGCAAAATGCACGAACTAATAATGTATGATTCCCGTATGGTAAATTGTTGAGTTGTAGGGTGTTTCCGTTGATAAAGGTCCAATTCTTATCGAATCCTTCGATCTTATATTGATATTTATTTTGTTCATTTGGGCTGTAGTTTAAAAGGGCAAGCCCCATTTTGATAACTTTCTCGGATGTACTTACACGAATAATACCCTCAGAAAGATATTCATTTAAATAATTTTCAAAGTCGCCTGTTGATTCATTACGTTTGGATAGCGATGTCATGAATAAAGGACTTTGTTCTTTTTGATCTTCAATATCAATCAATTCATTGGGATCGAATGCTGTTATACCATCAATACCACCAAAGAACATCCAACCATTTTCTGCTTTGAAATAGGAACACGTATTAAATTCATTGTTTGCAATCCCATCTTTCTCAAGGTAGGTTTTTATGTCAAAGGTCTCTTTGTTGATACGCATCAATCCCAAATTGCTGGATACCCAAATGTGGTTTTGTTCATCTTCCAAGGCTGCATATAAAACATTATTGGATAACCCCTGGTCCGTCGTATATTGTTTAGCTATTTTTTTTCGATAGTCATAAACGATCAAACCACCACCTTTAGAGGATAACCAAAATATGCTATCCGTATCCTCGTGAATGTGAGCGATTACATCGGATGGTAAGGGATGGAATTCAGAAACTCCTTTGTCTTTATCTAAAAGATAGAGTCCTGTAGAACTAGCGATCCATATACCTCTGTTGTTTTCATGAAAATAGTAAACGGTACTATTTTTTAGTTGGGAGAACTGATTGTATTGTTGGTAGATCTTTAGTTGTTTTTTCTCTTTGTCAATATAAGAAAGACCATTATTGTGCCCCAGCCAAATAGTATGGTCACTATCTTCAAAGATCGCCCAGTGCATTAGTGGGGCGCTTTGCTTTTTATCATATCTGTAATTTTCTAACTGTTGCCTGTCTTTAGAAAAAAAGTTCACATAATTGAATTCACTGGTCGTCCAAATAGCTCCATTATGATCTTTGAGAAGACCTAATTGTTCTGATTTGGTATATGGGTAGGAGGATAAATTAATATCCCACTTTGAGTAAGTCCAATTAGTTCGGTCAATGGAATAAATGCCTGAAGAGCCACAAGCCAATAGTTCATCTTTGGATAGATCCATGATATTACGAGATCCAAATTTACGATCGGATATCTTGTGATTACAGATCAATTTTTTAAATGGATATTGTTGCTCTACTGAGAGGTGAAGGGCACCCTCATCCGTTGTGCAGAACCAAATATTCCCATCGTTCATTTCCTCAAATTGACTATACGTATACTTCTTGAAAAAACGTGCATCTTCATATGTTTTCGTTCCATCTGTCTGATAGACATTCAAAGAAGGTCCATCTCTCAAGAAAAGTAGTTGAAGTTTCTTTGAGAACTTACATTTGGATAACCAACGCTGCTTTAAAGTTATATCTAAATACCGAATGGGTTCGTGAAGGGGCTTAATTGCATAGCGAATGGCACCATTTGTATTGGTAGAAAGAAAGATAGAATGTTCATCTGCTTGATCAACGGAAATGATTGTTTCATCATCAGCGAGAAAAAAAGTGTCTAATAATTGACCGAATTCACTAAATACCTCAATTTTTCTTTTTTGACCGACTTGTTGAACTGACCAGATATTGCGATCGTCAGTTCGCAATATGTTTAGTATATTCTTACTTGTGTCGATATTGAAACTTTTTTGAAAACCGTCTCGATTGTAGTAAAACAAATCACCGGAGTACGTTTGAAGCAATACATCATTTAGTTTATCACATATGATCTTTTTAATTTCATTGGCTTTGATAGGGGCATTGGTGTAATCCTCCCAAGATGTCACTTCAAAGGTGAGCGGATGAACAATATCTATGGAACGAATTTTACCTCTGAATGGCTGATTCAGAACAGCAACCATGCTATCCGGCGTAAAAAAAAGATAGCGAGTTTCATTGGTGGTCAGACCATTATCTTCCTTGGTCAAAGTTTTAATTTCATATCCATCATATCGATTTAATCCGAAATCATTGGTCAACCAAGTAAAACCATATTTTCCTTGATAGACATGGTGGATCCATCTTGAAGATAATCCATCCTCAAGACTTAACTGTTTGGTTTGAACATAAAGATCTTGCGCATTACTTTTGAATGCTAGTAATAGGATAGATAAAAAAATAAGGTGTTTTCTTAGCATGAATGTATTCAGGTGATATATATTAAAATAGTGTCTTTTTTTGTCTTATCATAGACTTTTTTAGCAAGTGGGGCAAACAGCGCATTAAAAGAGGTGTATTGTCGCAAATAGAACATCAAATGTCGCGATCATGACAGAATATGTTGGATTGGTGTATCTGAATGGCAATCTTCTAGGATCAAATAAAATGTAATCTTTTGGATTCGAGTTTTACAAGCGTGAGCAATATTCTTATCCAACAAAGGTTCTAAAAAAAATGGTACCAAAACGATGTGAGGACTTTTTTAAAAGAGGTATTATTGGTATCATTTCAACAATGAACTACCTCTAATGGGTGATACCTGTCGCAAATAAACATTTGAATGTCGCAAATGGAGTAGTATTCTTGTATTGTATAATATACTTTTGTAAATAATCACTTTAAAAACACCCACAAGACATTTAGTACAAAAGGCACTTTACTTTTACGTATTGGAAGGACCTCTCCAGAGAATTGAATGGTCCAGATCGGATACATTCAAGTCGTGTTTTATGAGACCTACGCTGACACAACACCCGCAGCCAATGGTATTAAAACGGTGGAGTTGATTCGGAGAGGTTGAGGTCGCTCCACCGGCTTTTTAAAAGAGGAATATTCCTCTTTTTTTTACTCCGTAACTAATACTATTGTTTTTTTTTGATTATAAGATTTAATCAGAATAAGATCTGTCAATACACCATAATCTTATAGACCTGTATGTAACTTTTTGATGCTAGCTCTAAAAAGTATTAAAGGGAGGTGATATCTCCACAGAACATGCATGTTGAATGATCATTTTTGATCTGAACCAAGCCACCACATTGCTGACATGAGTTGGCACCTGATAGTTTTTGCCAGATATGACGATGTATCAACATTGATTTTTCGATATCGTACACAACTTCAATTAGATTATTACCACATAAATAATTGGTGATTTCAAGAGCTTGCTCACGATATATGTTAAAATGTGCGGCAAATTCAGATAGCGAGCAGGAACCTTTTGATCGAATAAATTTCTCCATTTTCTTAGCCATATTCGTGTCGAAATATAATTGCACTCGGGGACTTTTTAGAAACTTGTATAAAATAAAAATAGGACTGATAAGGAAAAAGAATGGGAGTAGTAAACCAATGATTAGCATTGATTTTCCATTCAGCATATCTGCTGTTTGTTGTTCCAAAAATTGGATGAGTTTATACAGAAGAAACCCATAAAATATAAAGGCAAATGAGTTTTCGACCAGATCACCATTAAAAAGTAAGTCAGAAATAAAAACGATGCCTAAAAGTCCAAAAAACAGATAGACCAAATAAATCAAATTCCGTATAATATGCGAACAAAGTAAAACCATATCTGGAACTGGATTGGTTGGTTCTTTTTGTTGGCTGTCACGATAGTTTGTATGGCAATGCGAACAGCTGACTAGATCTTCTTGTTCGATGACGGTGCTAGCTCCACAATTTGTACAAATTTGATATTTCTTGATCAGTTCATATGCACTGATGGATAGAAAGATTTTGTTTTCGTGATCTACTAGAATAGGATGACTAGGCAGACGTTGTACAATAGCTACTATTCGTTCGATTGGTAATTGGCTTAGGCTACTAAGTTCATCGAATGATATTTGTCCGTTGCTATCAACGATCTCAACTAATTCAAAATATTTCGCTCCAAGATAGCGGGCATTGGCTGGTTGAAACCAAAAGATGAATGGGAAAAAAGCGATGGGTATGGTCAAATATAAAATGGGGCTGATCGACGCATGCAGCGCTAGGATGATCACTAAAAAAGGAAAGGCAAGGACCGCATAATAGGACCTGGCATTTAATGATTTCAAATCCTGATGTATTGAATAGGCAAAAATGCCAAAAAAGATTACATAAGATAACTGTACAAACAGTTCATTTAAAAAGTGATGACTCCAGCCATTGGCTTTCCAGCCAAATATAACCATAGGTGCACCGGCATAAATCAGTATTAAAAAAATAATTAGTCCATATATTCTCACTGCATTTGCATAAAACGAAACAGATAGAAATCGAAGTATAATAGATAGGATTAACAGGATAGCAACGACCCATATCATATTTCCACCTTGTATCTTCCATTCATCGAGATAGGAGCTAGGCGCCTCAAGTTTTACAGGTTGATTGAATTGGAATTTGGCCTTCAAGGTAGGCTCAAAATAAGTACTTTCCGTATTGTCAAAATAAAATCTAAGTCGATAGTTTAATGGAGAAATAGAATACATACTTGCATCCAAACTTTCATAATAATGATAACCTAATTCCCAAGTATTTGTCTCTAGGCTATAGCCGTTGGAGCAATGGAAATATATAATGATCTGTTTGGCTCTGTAATTAAAATCGTAAAATCTAAATTCGTGTTTGAGCACATTGTTAGCTGAAAACGGATGGAGAATCGTGTATTTCAGATGTAACTCATTACTTGAAACAGGCGCCTTAAAATCTAAATAGGTTCGCTCATAACCATAGCCATACCTGTCGATCTCAAATTCTTCTCCTTTTGAATTAACTAGTTGCTCACTGGTGAGGCGTTGATAAAGAAATGGGTATGCATCAATTGATTTATGAAATACAACACGATGTCCATCGTCAAAAGATTCTCCTTCAGCCAGATAATAACACTCTTCGATCATCAATTGATTGAATGTTTCATCCATGCTCATATGGATCACCAGTGAATCGAGAACAGTTGCTTTACAATGATTGATCTGCCATATACACACAAGCCAAAGGAGTATAAATCGCTTAGATCGCAAGGCAGAATATATCGTCTGTATGGACATGCACGTGTTTTTTATATAAATAGCTCAATCTATTAACCCCTAGTCAAGTCATGGAATGAAACTATATGAATATACGAAATTTACAGATGTGATTCCATGTTATATTGAATAGGTGCCGCTTGTAAAATATGCGGAATTATCAGCACATAACTTTAATGACTGTTCAAGATAACAGAAACAAGATATTTCATATGGAGTAGAATCTTCAATCCTTATATTTTAAAAATTTTTGTAAAAAAAATCATCATTTTTTGTTAAATTAGCGCATACCTAAACAACAGCATATGATCAAAGATTTACTTTTTTGTAAGATTATTTTATTCAGTCTTACTTTTGTGAGTGGTTCTATCTCTCAAGAGGCTTTGACGAATGAGGGCCAAATAAATCAGGTCAAAAAACATGATTTGAAATCTACATCAGGCTCAAGTTCATTTTCTACTCTTTTGAATTGGTGTGCAGAGCACCATATTGATGTGTACTCAAAAGAAGTGTACAACCAATTATCTAATAGCCGTCAACAACAAGTTATGTCATCCTTCAAGGTAATTATTTACGAGGGAGAACAGTTGACAATGGATGATATCAAAGCCTATAAGCGACGTTTAAGTACGCCAATAGAATCCCAATCACAAACACATAAGATCGATTAAAATGAAACGTCTAACATTTTTTAGTTGGCTAATAGTCAACGTATTCCTTGTATTTTCTTTTTCAGTAATACAAGCTCAAGTACTAACGGACAATCCTTGTTCATTACCGGCAGGATCTGAATTTACTCCTGGAGCTCCTTGTATCAATGTATCAACTTCCGGGCTGACCCCTTTGTTCAACCCAGGAACATGTAACTCTGGTGCTTACAATGATGGATGGGCTTGGTTTACAGGAACAGGATCAC
>CAXQBA010000212.1:0-2378 GCA_964221885.1 Luminiphilus sp.
CATTGAGTTTATTTTTTTGTAAAAACGGGATTAATTTTGTCTCAATTTTCTCTTCAAAATCTAAGCTCACGAAGGTGAATCGAATATTTTTATCTTTCATCTCCTGATAAAATTGTTCAAAAACAGGAAGCTCTTCCACACAAGGTTTACACCATGTAGCCCAAAAGTTAATAATGTGTATCTCGCCTTCCTTTGCATGAAGTCTTGGACTAAAATGAGTGAAATCGTATACTTCTACACTGATTCCATCTTTTACAACCTTAAAGTCATACGTAACTGGAGTATCACAGCTCGTAATATGAATCGCTTGAGCCATTAAAAAGAGTATACACACTATCCATATTTCAATTCGAATTATGCCCATACCTTACATCCCTCCGTACAGTTTTTACATATGGAGATCTGCTTTCTGGAATGCAAAATCTGCTCTCTGAATTTAATATATTTTTTTCCTGACCAAACCTCTGAAAATGTTTCTTTTTGAAGATCGCCAAGGACAAATGATGCATCTTTATCAAAACAGCATGGAACCACTTTACCATCCCATGTGATCATACAAGAATGCCATAACTTCCAGCATCGATTATAAAGTGGATTCTTAATAGAATAACTTCCATCTTTATTCTTCTTATATCTTGCATATTTCGTATTCTCTGGTATCAGATCAGAACCATTCTGATAGTTATAGATCTGAGCTGTCTTAAGCTTCAACTCATCAACACCTAGCTCTCTAGTTAATCGCTTCACATCTTCAATCTGATGCTCATTAGGTTTAACAACTAAAAATTGAAAGGTGATAAAAGGTGTTGTTGAACCTAATTTATGCTTCCATTCAATGAGACGTTTGGTCCCTTCAAGAACGGTTTTTAAATCCCCACTAATCCGATATTGTTCATACACCTCTTGTGTGGTCCCATCGATGGATATGATTAAACGATCCAAACCAGATTCGATCGTTTCTATAACGTTCTTTTCAGATAAAAAATGTCCATTTGTAGATGTTGAGGTATAAATCTTATGTGATTTAGCAAAACGGACCATCTTTAAAAAGTCAGGATTGATATATGGTTCTCCTTGAAAATAAAAACTTAGATACGTTAGTTTATCTGACATTTCAAGGATCATCTTACTAAAAAAATCCATTTTTAAATTCCCTGTATCTCTTGTAAACTGCCGAAGACCACTCGGACATTCTGGACAACGAAGATTACATGCGGTAGTAGGCTCAATCGAAATGGAAAACGGTTGGCCCCATTGAATAGGTCTTTTCAATAAAATGGTCAAATAATAAGATAGATATACCTTGATCATATTGACACCTCTGTGAAACGAAATACATCTTAGAAACTGCCTTGCATTTTGCAACTTGGATATCATATAAAATAATTGATCTCCTTTTTTAAATACTTTGATTGAATCACATAAAGATGATGAATAGCATGAGCAGATATGATGGCACATAATGCTCTGACCGTACATGGAAAATTATCACTCCCCCCTCTTTTAGATTCCTCCTCCGATAAACTATTGAAAAAATGAATATGATACCTCCTTAGATGATCAAAAGATTGAATCAAAAGATCCCAATCACCATTGGTATCCAGGGACTGGGAAATATAAGCATCTTCATCATAGAACTCAATATCTGTCGGATCATTTCTGGCAAATCGTAATGCTCGATATCCAAGCATTACCTCAGCATCCAAAATGTGTTTTACAACCTGATAAATAGTCCATTTACCCTCTTGATAAGCCTCGTATCGTTGCTCTTCGTTTACTTGACTCAATATGGTTAATTGATAATGCAGTGTCTGTTCCAACAAAGCTACCGGACAACGAGTCGGCAAATGACTCATATAGGTTGAAAAAAAAGATGTGTACTCATTCTTGGTTGGATACTGCATAAACGTACAATTATTAGTCGTGCACTTTAATATACAAATAACGAGTATAAATAAACTAGACCTTGCCAGTATTATTATACACACGCCAAAAAGATATCAATAACCGAAAAGGAAGTATGATCACTGACATAATCGATAGAACTGCAAAAAAGGTATAAACAGGCGATAAGCGCTCTAAAAGACTGTAAATGTCATTCGTTGTCATAGAACTTTTAAAATATGCCTGAAAAACCTGTGTGCCGTCATTGGCTAATAATTCGTGATACTCAAAAAGCTCTTGTATCAAATAGAAGGCAAGTGGTATCGAAGCAAATATCAAAACAAATTTTCCGATCTGAAATTGGGCCAAAAAAGTATAGGGCAACAAGATCAAATATCTTGCATAAGTGATCCCAATGATGCAATATACAATCAAGTTGTTCATAAAATCTTTATTCTCGAATCCATACCAATACTGACGGGTTACCATAGCTG
>CAXQBA010000213.1:0-2008 GCA_964221885.1 Luminiphilus sp.
AAAGTTCCAGACCATATGGTGCGTGACATTGAGATTGGCAAAAATGGGGTGATTTGGATGGCAACCAACAATGGAGTTATTAAGAAGGAAGGAAAGACAATTACTCCAATTTTATTCAGAGAAGGAATGTTCCAAAATACAATTCTCGACATTGCCATCGAAAATGAAACCGTATGGATTGCAACAAACTTTGGACTGATTAAAATAAAATAAATACGTGCTACAACAACGGGTATAGTGCATGCCCTGCGGGACACGCACCATACCCAAACCTTGTGCCTAATTTATGTTGTATATGAAATTTTATGCTCTGACACTTACCTTAATCATAGGTCTATTTTCTTCCTCATTTATACTTGAGAAGGGAGATCCATTTGTGGGTTATTCTCAACTTGAAGAATGTAGGGAAGAAATACCTCTTTATTATGCAACAAAGAAAAAAGGTCCATTATTGGAAGCAGCTGAAAGGCTTCAAGATGTAAAAATTGTTCTTGTCACAACCAATAAAAAATCTCTGCCAACATACAAATACTACTATATAGTTATTGTAGAAGTCATGGATAGCCAAACAGCTGTATTGGTTGATGCCGATGATTATAAAAGCGGTGAGAAGCCTGGTTCTGTTCTATTTATGGGATACAAGGAGAAGAAACACTTTTTCTATAGAGCTGACTGTTTTGATCAAAATCTGAAACTGGATTCAGAACTAGCTGAAGGATTAATAATGAGAATAAACTAGGCACAACAACGTATATCAACCATGACGGACGCTTGCAGCTTTTGGTTATCTTCAAAAAATCTAACCAAAACCTACTGCACTGTCACGGTACATATACGTGACTTTAGCAAGCATTAATATGAAAAAGCTCCTATTAATCTCCTTTATCGCCACACTTCTAGGGACAAATCTGCAAGGGCAAGTTGTTCAAGACACTATTCTAATTAATGCAGAAATGGATACTGTAAAAATGCTACGCTGGATATCCACTCAAGGTGAATTTGGAGGCACGCTTGAAGAGCTTTACTTCTACCGCCTACCTATTGGCCCACCGCATCATTGTGGCTTGAAAGACACATCACATTGGGTTTGCTCCCAACTTTTCGCTGATTACACGCTAACTGAAAACATCCAAGACTCAATAATTCGAAGAATTGAATTCAAGCAAGTTTTTGTTTTGGGGAATGTCAGTGAATTAATTTCAGAGGCTATTCTTCAATTAGATAATAACCCCAATTACTTGTGGAATATGGACTTACTAAAAAGTCATGCAGGCGCCCCTCAGTTAATTGTGAAAATGGAAAACGGCAGAAAATCTTTGTTTGAGATCAGAACAACTTCTGCTATTGGGGGCTGGACGTCCTTTGAAAAATTAATAAATAGGGTAACGCTTGCTAACAACGTATATGATTAATGATTGGTCGCGTTGCGCTTTTGGTTACCTTCAAAAAAGCTAAACCAAAATCACAAAGCTTATCACGAAGTCATATACGTGACTTGTGCCTAATTTTAAAATGACTCGACTATTCCTCGCCATAGCGTTTTTGTTCACCTTAAATGCTTGTGGACCTCAAGACAGGAAAAGCCCTTCTGATCTTAAAACCGCTAAGGAGAATCTTGATAGTCAAGAGACATCTTTACACTTATCCAAAGAAATTGAATCGGCTGAAGTTTTAATGCTAGACTATCTGACCACGCATTTCAGGCAAAACAAGGATTCAACGTTTTTGAAAAATCCCGATTGGATGATTGCAGAAAATTCGGCTGATACCACTTGCGGATATATTATAACCTTTAAAGAAGGTCACACATTCAAACACGAACAGAAATGTGTAGAATGGGGAGAGATAGTAACAGTCACATTCGTAGGGTTCGAAACGGAGGAGGTTAGGAAAATAGTAGCTGATCTGTTTAGAAACGATCACTACAACTGGTATAACAATGCCACCGAATATCGACCCGAAGAATACTATGAAAGCCTCTGGACATTCTACATCACCGAAATACAGG
>CAXQBA010000214.1:0-7916 GCA_964221885.1 Luminiphilus sp.
GGATTCCTCTTGTTTTCTATAGTTTGAATACCATCGGCGACGCTCTTCTCGACAAGCATAGTCAATTGGGGTTGTAGTCCAGCAATCCCTTGTAGCTCTTCGTCTGCATTTGCGACAACACGTAAACTATCAACAAACCAGACATTACCCAATGCTGTAGGGTTATCATAAATCCGTCCCTGATTGTCAATGATGATATATTTCACATTCAACATGTTGAAAATATTGATATGTTGTTTAAGCGCTATATTAGGAATATCCATTTCATAGCCATACCATAATTCTTCATATAATTTAGGCTTTGCAGCAGAGTACCCACCCATACTTTTATGAAAAAAGGAAGCATACGCTGATTGACTTGGCTTGCCACGTGAATAATCGACTACCTTATAATAGGATCGATCATTTAGAATTTTTTGATCTGATGCATTTGGTGGGAATTGTTTGGCTCGCTCATAAAAGCTTGTCTCATCAAAGTTACTTTCAGATACATAGTCTGCATTCACCATCAATAGATCGATACATGCCACAGCTGCTACTCCTAGCGCTGCTATTTTTAGATTCGATTTCTTTTGCATACCCCATGCGAAGATTGCAGTCAGAATTGCTAAGATTGCCAAGGCTCGCATGCTATCGCTTTGGATCAAGCTAGCACGATCTTCTTGAATAGCAGATAATAACGATGGGATACCAGCCATAGCTGCATCATTTGCACCAGCCGGATTTCCCATAAATCCATACAAATAAACCAGAGCTGTCATTAAAATCACAGCACCTCCTGAAAGAATAACAATTCCTTTTGCGTTGGCGGTTTGTTTTATTTTAGGTAGGAGTTTTTCTGCGAATGAACCTTTCAGGGTACTTGGATCAAGATGAAGTAGGGTGCGCAAGCTCAATCCCGCAAATAAAATGATCAATGGTTGACCGACCAATAAGGTCATTTTAGTATCTCTGAATTTAGAGTACATTGGGAAATGATCGTACATCATATCATTGAAAAAGGCAAAATTACTACCCCATGCCAGTACAACAAAAAGGAGAAATGCACCTACAAATCCCCACTTTAATGGGTCTCGAATACAGAAAAACCCAATGGCAACAAGCAGTAAAACTAGTAAACCATAATAGATCGGTCCTCCACACATGGATTGGGAGCCCCTATACTGTCTTGTAAATTGACCAGCGAATTGTTGCATGTATTGATTGATCGCCGCATTATCCTTCGCACCTGCTTGTTTAGCAGCATTCACAATGTTATTCTGTAAGGCAGGAGATCTAAATGCCTTGGATGTTGCTGATTCTGGATCATTCAAAAAAGATTTGGTCATTGTAGCTCCATAAAAGTTGGGGTAAAACAAAGAAAAGGTCTCACCTTTTTCATAACTGAAAGCAAAAACATAATCTTTTGCCAAGCCCTTTTGATCCTTTTTTTGGCTTAGTGACGATTCGCCTCGAGTGGATTCTTGACTATATTCGTATAGTGGAAGTAAGAAGCCTGTATTTGAGGCAATAGCCATCATAGCAGCAATGGCTAATAGCCCCGTTCGTTGCAAAAATGGGACGTATTCCTTTTTCTTGATAGCTTCAACCATGAAAGCAATGCCAATAATGGTTAATGCCATAGCTGCATAATACAGCATCTGAACGTGATTTTTTGCGATACCAAGACTTAATATTAAACTGAAGATCGATGCGCCCAACCATTTATTTTTTTTGTAGGTGTAGATGAATGAACTGATTAATAATGGTATCGTAGATAGGACATAGATCTTTCCGGAGTGACCAGCTAAAATGTATAGGGTATTTGCTGTCATGAAACCAAGTACTAAAGATAGTGTCAGAGCCCAGATGACATCGAGGCCTATCAATAACAAAGCAATGTAGCCAAACAAGAAGATGGCAAATGTAGAAACCCATGGATTACCATATGATTGCTGTAACAAAATGATATTCCAGATCTTATTGACCATGTTATTGGAATAATTGATCATATAAACAAGAGGAATACCACCATAGACACTGTTGGTCCACTTAATACGTGTTCCATCTTTTTCCATGTACTGTTTCAACTCAGTCTGAAGGGCTACCGATTGGAAGTTATCATCTTGCTTGAGTGATTTACCTTCAAAGGCAACAGGCCGAAAATAGATCATAGCGGCTATCAGTAACACTAGTATACTAAGAATATGTAAGCCTGCTTTTTGAACTAAAGGGTTTTGGTTTGTTGTAGTTTTAGCCTGATTAGCACTCATTTTTATTTGTTTTATTAACCTAATATACAAGAATTCAAACCTTTTACTATGACTCTACTTGAAATATTCTTATCATGATAAAAAACAAGGTGGAAAATCATACAACACAATTCAGCAAGACGGCTTTTTACTCAACACAGGGGTCATTAAATGAAAAAACTAAACGATTGATCGTTGTGTTTCATGGCTATGGACAGTTAGCACGTCATATCATCCGAAAGTTTGAGAATGTTCCTAGCTCAGCCTATATTCTGGCACCTGAGGGTCTATCAAGGTTTTATTGGAATGAGTCCAAAGGGATTGTTGGTGCATCATGGATGACTTCTTTAGATCGTTTGGATGAAATAGCTGATTACTGCAAGTGGATTAATCAATTGATCGATCAGGTTTTCCAAACATTGGGACGACGTATACCGATCACTTTTTTGGGATTTTCGCAAGGTGGCGCAACTGCCGTACGATATGTGGATCAAGACCATACATTCCCTGTTGAACACTTAATACTTTGGGGGGCTGGGTTTCCTAAGGATATCGATTATAGATCCAATCAGCCTAAGTTTTCGGAAATGGATATTAAGATTGTTATGGGTCGGCAGGACCCATACATAAAACAAGAGTTGTTGGAAACTCATCAGCAGTTTACTGCGGAACAGGGCTTACAATACGAAGAGATTTGGTTTGATGGAGCCCATGAGATCGATCGAGATATCCTGCTGAATATTCTAGTTGGTCAGTAGATACAATTATTTGAATCGCCAATCGTACGAATCGATAGTTGATAGACATTGTTTCAATAGGTCGATCCCACCTCGTATATCGCTTTTATTAGACATTTCAATCGATTGATGAACGTGACGACACGGAATAGATATACATCCAGCAATAGAACCATCCATTCCTCTTCGTTGGACACCTGCTGTGTCTGTTCCACCACCCGTCAAAATTTCAGCTTGCCATGGGATATTATGATTATCAGCCGTTTGTTTCATGAATCGTACCATACGATAATCACTTACGGTTGAGCTATCCATGATCTTAATGGCTACACCTTCACCTAGACTCGTTATTTTTTCATGGGCCTGAGCACCTGGTACATCAAAGGCGATAGTAATATCAATTCAAAAGCCGAAGTGAGGGTTGATTCGTTGAGCTGCTACACTAGCACCACGGATACCGATCTCCTCTTGCACAGTGAATACACCATAGACGTCATAGGGTAGTGAAATATCTTTCAACTCCTTCAATGTTTCTAACAGGATATAAACAGCTAGTCGGTTATCAAGAGACTTGGAATTGACACAATCACCCATTTCAATCAATTCCCTTTCTCTGGTTATTGGATCACCGACCTCAATGATCTTTTCTAATGCTTCTTTACTCATTCCAGTATCAATGAAAAAGTCTTTAGTGGAAATGGGTTTTCCACGTTCATCAGCAGACATTAGATGAATCGGTTTGCTCCCCATACATCCCATGATATCCTCTTTACCATGAATGATAACGCGTTGAGCTGTCAGGGTTTTGGGATCAAAACCACCCAATGTATGAAATCTCACGAATCCACCATCTTCAATATGTGTCACAATAAAACCAATCTCATCCATGTGAGAGGCAATCATTATTCTCTTTTGTTCCTTTTCAGGCAGACTCCCTATTTTCAGGGCATACACATTACCCATGGCATCTGTTGAGACATCATCGACTAAAGGGGTGACCCGTTCGATAACCTCTTCCCGCAGTTTTTGTTCGAAACCTGGCGCAGCCGGGATTTTACAGAGTTTACTTAGTAGGTCTACATTGATCATGACACATTGACTTTTAGATGATTGATATAAAAATACGAACAAAGATCGATAATATACTAAATTTTAGATTGGTTTAGTATTTGGTTGATTCATTGATTCTTTTTTGTCATGAACAAATCGTGTTGTTGGGTAGGCGAGTTGTATCTTATCCTTGTATGCTGGCTCTTGAAATAATACCAGGATGGTTTCCCAAAGTTCTCCAGTCGATGTCCTTCGTTTTTTGGGTGGGCATAGATAGCGAATGGATAATTCAATGCCATATTCTTTCACATTGGTGTATACGATAGGTGTCATATTATGATAAAAGATCAAATATTGAGATGCTGCCACATCCAATTCTTTTTTTGCTTTTTGCTCTACATTGGGGGCTTTTTCATTGATGAGTTTCATCAATAACTCTTTTGCTAACTGCCAGTCTGATTCAAATGTGATCCGCACCTTCAATTCATTCCATATCAGATTGATCCCTTCATTGTAATTGGATATGTTTTTAGTGAAAACAACAGCATTAGGAATATGGACAATACGACCTGTACTTTGTTCCGCATCAACCCAGTGACCAATTTCTATTATCGTGAAATTGAACAGGTTAATGTCAATAACATCACCAATTAAATTCTCCGTTTGTATTCGATCACCTACTTTGAAAGGCTTTTGAAAAACAATGAAATACCAACCCGCAAAGTTCGCAATTGGATCTTTGAATGCAAAGGCAAGACCAGCAGATAAAAGACCTAAAAAAGTGGCAATATTATCAATGTGGTTAGACCAGACCATTGCAATTGAGATAAATGCGATGATATAGAACACATAATTAGAAGTTTTGCTCCACGTGTATCGTGCTTGTGCATTATGGTGTAATCTCTTGATCGATTGATACATTATACGTCTAAGAATCCACGATAGAATGAGGATAACCAGCGTTAGTATTAATTTACTTTGTGTATCGGTTAAACTCTCGTAAAGTTGTTGCATTTGTTGCCACATAAATTGTATGTTTAGTCACAGTTACAATGATGTTTCTTACTGAGGTCGATAGCAGTGATCAAAATGGGCTCTTCAGGACATGTTCCAATAATAACTCGAATTTGTTGTCCTTCAGGTGATCGTCCCTCGTAGGCTTTGGTAGGACATTTATCTGGAGATGGAGCCGGTCTTGATTTTCTTGGATTCACGATTCCATTGTCTAAAATAAATTGGATCTCTTCTTTGCTTATATCACGACAGGCCATTCGGCATTGAGCGTGTTTGCTTAGAATCAAGGTTTGCTCTTTGAATGAGATGACATTAACGTGCTCTTTAAATGGTCTACTCTCATTATGGGGATGGCAAGCGTACCAAATAAATGTAATTGAAAGTAATAAGATACGGACCATCATTTAGAGTAGGCATTTTTATCAACATCCTCTAAAGCTTTGAACGTTGTCTCATAGTCATCACGCAAGGTTCCCATAATTCGGTCCCAAAACAAGAAATAAAGGCCGTAATTGCCCGTGAAGTGATGATGGTGTTGATTGTGGGCAATACTTGTATTTATCCATCTTAGAATAGGCCATTTGTAAATGGTTTTAGGCATGATCTCAAATCCTAAATGACCATACACATTGTAAATGATCTGAAAAAGGAAGAATATGATTATAGCTAGAGGATGTGCTGGAATCAATACGGCTATGACAAATATAATACCAGCCTCAATAACAGCTTCTAATGGGTGAAACGAATACGCAGTCCAATGAGATGGGTTTGTTGAGCGGTGATGGGTCAGATGGACACGTCTGTAAATAAAAGGTAGATGCATAAAACGGTGAGTCCAGTAAAAATAGGTATCATGAATGAATACCATAACAATAATACTACTCCAGAAGTATAGGTTTGATCGTTCTGTTATATCAAAATAAAGTTGAGTAAAAGGCGTTAATACGCTGAATGTTAGACTTGCCATTACCCCAAAAATACTCATGGATATCAGTGATGTGAATATTTCTCGAAAGTACTCACTTCGGTTTGGCCATTTTTGTTGAATCTTTCGGTGTCGCAGGACATTTTTCAAGATCACATAAAAAAGGATGAAAGCAATACCTGCTACAATGAAGTAACGCGAGTTGATTCGCAACAGTGCATGAGGTAATCGATCAAAAAAAGCATCCATTTTACCTAGAGTTTGAAGGTGAAGAAGCAATACTTGCTGCTTTTCTAGCTGGTATCAGTGAGGCTAAGACTCCAATGACCATAACAACAGTTATTACTTTAATAAAATCACTTAATCTCATTTCAACCGGGTAATGATCAATGATGAATTGCCCCGTTCCAGATAATTTTATTAAGCCATATTCCACTTGTAATATACAAAAAATATACGCTAAAATTGATCCAGAAACTACGCCAATAATGGATAAGAAAATACCTTGACTCATAAAAACCTGCCAAACAGTTCGATCTGTTGCGCCTATTGCTTTTAGAATCTTAATATCTTTCTTTTTCTCAAGCACCAACATCCACATTGCACCAATCATATTGAATGCGATTAAAACGAGGGTAAATGAAAAAACAATAAAAGCAAACCATTTTTCTAGATTTGTGATCTTATAAAGCGCTTCATCTTGTTCAAATCGGTTTTTTACCATGAATGCATCTCCCATTACATCAGAAATGGCTGACTGAATTGTTTCAATTTTTTTATTTGATTCAATTTTGATCTCCAAGGCTGATATCTCGCCTTTTTTGTATGATGTCAATTCTTGAACGAAAGGCAGACTTGTTATAATGTAATTATCATAGTCTGCTTGTAGGATGCTGTAAATACCTGCGGGCACAAGATTCCTTTTTTTGAACGGCTTGGACATAGGGGATAGTGTCTTTTTTGTCCGTTTTGGCATGTAAACAGCCATGGATCTTGATTCCATGTTGTTGAGTTGTACATCAAGCGTATATTCCAGAGTAGCACCAATTATCGCATATTGTATTCGATTTTCTTTGTTTAGTTTATAGGTTCCATCTTTGATACATGTGTCCAGATCATTTATTCCCATGAAATTAGGATCGACACCTTTTATCCAACCGATATTCTGTTTGCCATTATATTCAATCAGTGCGACCTCCTTAATGGTAGATGAAATCAATTGGACACCTTCAATCTGCTCGAGTTTGGCCAATTTTGAACTGTCAGGAATAAAGACTTTACCCTTACTAGGATAGACAATGATATCGGGTTTGAAATTTCCTATCAGATCACCCAATAGACCTTCAAAGCCATTGAATACAGACATGATCACGATCAAAGCCATACTCCCGATGCATAAGCCGAAGACAGAAAGTGATGTGATAATATTTATCGCATTGGTTGACTTCTTTGAAAAGGTGTATCGTGCTGCAAAGAAAATGGGAAGTCTCATCCGTAAATGTTCTATGAGTTTTTGTCTCTTAGAGCATCTTTCATGGAGCGGGTCGAGTTTTTGTCCTGGTGTATTTTATCGAAGAGACGATCAATGTGTTCAATTTCATCCAGCGTATCATCGATAAAAAATTTGAGACGAGGTATTCGTCTAACTTGTTTTTTGATACGATTACCAAGTTCACCACGTAGACGATTCAGATTCTCCCACATTTCCTTGATAATCTCTTGCTTGTAAGGTGCATTAAAAACGCTCAAATAGATATAAGCTATACCCATATCCGAACTCATACGTACATTAGTAACGGTAACCATGACATCATTTCCGTATATGAAAGGGCCTTCTTTTTGAATGACCATACTGAACTCTTTTTGAATTAAAGAGCCTATCTGTCGTTGTTTTTTTGTTTGTTCCACGTAAATGGTTTTTTGTTGATTCACAAATCGGGTAAAGTCGAAAATAGAGGC
>CAXQBA010000215.1:0-2474 GCA_964221885.1 Luminiphilus sp.
AATTGGATTCATAGCAGCTACTTGCATAGCAACGTTTTTACCTACTTCAGTCAAACCATCTACAGACTTGTTGAATCCAACAATAACACCAGCTTTGTGCCCCATATGTATGTATGAAACAACTTGATCAGCTTCTAAATACTCGTAAGAAGATAATTCGATCTTCTCACCGATAACGCCAGTTTTTTCAATAAGAGATTCTGAGATGGTTTGACCATTCAATGTTTGGCCTAGTAATTCATCTTTTGAACCTGGGAAAGCATTCAAGGCGATATCAGCAACAGACTTAGCATAGTTAACAAAGTCTTCGTTTTTAGCTACGAAATCAGTTTCGCAACCGATACGAACAATGATACCTTTTTGGTTATTATCAGAGGTTAATGCGATAACAACTCCTTCTTTCGCATCTCTATCTGCACGCTTCTCGGTCATTTTTTGACCTTTCTTACGAAGATATTCAATGGCAGCTTGCAAATCACCATTTGCCTCTGTCAATGCTTTTTTACAATCCATCATACCTGCTCCAGTTTGATCACGAAGTGATTTTACATCTTTAGCAGAAATTTTAATAGTAGCCATGATTAAAATATTATTGTGTATTTATTAATAATTGGATTATGCCTCAGTTGATGCACTTTCTTTTTCTTCTTTTGCTTTGTTTCTTTCAGCCAAACCTTCTTTGATCGCATCTGTCAAATAATTCACGATTAATGAGATCGATTTAGAAGCATCATCATTAGCTGGTACAGCGAAATCAACTTTAGTAGGATCAGAATTCGTATCAACGATACCGATTGTTTTGATATTCAATCGAGTTGCTTCAGCAACAGCAAGGTGCTCATGGTTGATATCTAAGATCAATAATGCATTCGGAAGACGGTTCAATTGAGCCATGCCACCAAATACTTTATCTAGTTTCTTGTGAGATCGTTCCATCATTAGACGCTCCTTTTTCGTGATGCTCTGTAACGACTCATCATTTAACATGCTTTGCGTCTTCTGCATCTTACGGATTGATTTTCTGATCGTTGAGAAGTTCGTCATCATTCCACCTAACCAACGGTCAGATACGTAAGGCATACCTACGCTTTTAGCAGCATTTACAATGATTTCTCTTCCTTGTTTCTTTGTCCCAACAAACATGATTTTTTTGCCAGACTTAGCCATTTGACGAAGTGCTTTTCCAGCTACCTCAAGGCATTCGCTAGTTCTGTTTAGATCAATAACATGGATTCCCTTACGTTCCATGAAAATGTAGGGACTCATTTTTGGATTCCATTTTCTTTTCAAGTGACCAAAGTGGCAACCGGCATCCAATAATTCTTTATGCGATGGAGTTTGCATGATATATATATATTTTTAAAAGTCAGATTAATAAAAAGCGAATCATTTCGAGCTCGAGCATTAACGTTTGCTGAACTGGAAACTCTTACGTGCTTTTGGTTTACCGTATTTCTTACGTTCAACAGATCTTGGATCTCTACGTAGCAATTTGTTTGATTTCAATGAATCTCTATATTCTTCATTGATCTTACACAATGCACGTGCAATACCTAAGCGAACTGCTTCAGCTTGGCCTTTAACACCGCCACCTTTAACATTTACCTGAATGTCAAGTGTGTTTTCGATCTCTGTTACCTGAAGAGGTTCAACGATCTTTCCTTGAATGTGAACTACAGGGAAATAGTCTTTATAATCTTTACCATTTACTAGAATAGCACCTTTGCCTTGCTTAATAAAAACACGGGCAACAGATGATTTTCTACGTCCTAATGCATTAACTGTTTCCATAATATATTATAACTCTTTTGTGGTTGGTTTCTGCGCTGCATGTGGATGTTCTGCACCAGCATAAACAAATAATTTTTTGTACATGGCTCTACCTAATTTTGTTTTAGGCAACATACCTTTAACGGCCATCTCAATCAAACGAATCGGATGTTTATCAAGGATCTGTTGAGCTGTTTTTGATTTCTGACCACCAGGATAACCTGTGTGTGTTAAATAAACCTTCTGGCTCATTTTGTTACCTGTCAACTTTACTTTTTCAGCATTGATGATGATAACGTAATCGCCACAATCAACGTGAGGCGTATAGTTTGTTTTGTTCTTACCTCTTAAGATGCTAGCAACATTAGAAGCAAGACGACCTAAAGTCTGGCCATCTGCATCGATCAACAACCAATTTTGATTGACTGTATTTTTGTTAGCGGAGATAGTTTTATAACTAAGTGTATCCACAATTTTGATGTTTATGTAATAAATAAATTTTAAGTCTCTTTCAGAACTTGTGTACCTATGTCTTTTGGCCATCGTTTACACAAGCGAATGCAAAGGTAATTTAGATAATCTAAATATAAAAGGAAAAAGCATATTATTTTCTAAACACTCTTTGTAAGTGCTTGAAAAACAGTTAAAAAATCGCACAAAAATTTTTGCTTTTAATCGATTTTAACAAATTTTCGCTTTGCATG
>CAXQBA010000216.1:0-4045 GCA_964221885.1 Luminiphilus sp.
TATTACAGATTGGTTCAATAGTTGCAATACCAATGAATCGGTACACTGATCTATGGTATACTGAAAGTCTGCAATAACTTGGATATCTCTTTTCAAAATTCGTAATGTATCAAACGTAATACATCCATTAGGGCTAGTTGCTCTTACATACATAATTAGATCAAAGGGTGCCGGAGGTAATCCGACATAAAAATCACTTACATTAGTAATCACAATTGGTGAAAATGAAGGACTGAAAGACCATTCTACAATTGCTGCATTTTCAAAATAAGAATCTACATAAAAAATGGAGGTACAAACTACGGTGTCTTTTGGAACCTGAATCGTAACAGAAGGTTCTTTAACAACTTGTATTTGCTGTGTTCTCGAGCAGGTATCTGTTCCATTCACCCCAGAAATCTGAACGAAAAAAAATGTCGTATCATCCATTATCTGTGCCACCGGCGACGATGTATCAGTCGATGATAGTAAAGGGTTGGGATCCCATTGATATACAAATGTACTATCGCCTCCATCATTCAAAACTATACTAGATTGATCATCACAAATATATAAAACAGTATCCCCCACCAAACCCTGAGTAAAAACGGGAATCGTCTGCTGCAGTAAACCAGAACAACCATTATCAAGAGTGACATTCAATTCAACAATTAATGTTTGTGACGTTTGTATCTGAAAAATAGGACTCGGTACATTAGAGGTTTGACCATCACTTAACATCCATTGATACGTAGCTATTGGTGATATAAAGGTATCTAGAGTCAGATTGGTTAATTGAATAGAAACCGAATCTGAACAAGGTCCTAATATCCAATCAAAATTTACAACTACAGGGCTTGCAATCTGCTCAACCAATATAGTTGATGAGGTTTGACAACCAAAGATATCTGTCGCTGTCACTATGTATGACGAAAATGGAAAGGAAGATGGGTATACTGTAATGGAATCACCTGAAGCTAAGATCAAGTTGGGTAACAAAGCATTCGACCAATCAAATTGGACTCCATTTTGTGGAGAGGATGCGGTTAGCAAAGCGGTATTATCACAATAGGTAACATTAGATGCGGTATTAAAAACAATAGGATTCGCAAATACAATATCGATCGAATCAATGATCTCACAAGTATCTGAAATACTCGAACTTGTTATTGTTACAACGTATGTAGTACTAGTGGTTGGACTTGCGAAAGGATTGTAACTCTGAGCATTATTCAATGACTGTGTGGGCGTCCATTGATAAGACCAACTTGAATCACCATTAGGATTTAAGAAAAGACCTGTTTCTGTTGGACAGATACCTAAACTATCAGAGTCAATAAGTGTCGGAATATTCAGTTCAAGTGTGTCAATGAATGTATTTAAACAACCATTCTCAGTTTGGACTGTCAATGATACAATAGCTGAATCCGATGCACTGAATTGATATGTTGGATCCGATAAATTACTCATATCACTATTACCGAAGTCCCAATACCAGGATTGGATCGAATTAGACGTATTACTCGTTGAAAGGTCGGTAAATTGAACTAATTGTGTTGATCCACAACCCTGACTTTGATAACTGAAATAAGCTGTTGGATCGATCAGTTCACGAATAATTTGAATTGAATCCTTTTCAACACAGCCCCATTCATTTTCAGCTTGTACGTAAACCTTGGCTAATCCAGTTACCGGTATACACAACGTTGATTGAGTTGATAAAATACTTGAGAAGTCAGGATACAAACTCCAGCGAAGATCGGAAGCACCTTGAACTAAAGCAGTTATACAAATTGTATCTTGACATGTCACCGTATCATCTGGTAAATCGATCTGAATGGGTACTGCTATCTTCATAATCACATCCGTCGTATACAGACAGGTGTCAAAGGGCGTGCTAGATGTAACAGTTACCTGAAAAACCTGATCCAACGCAGAAGTAACATATGGATTCGGTGAAAAGCTGTCACTGACTAGACTTGATGGTGACCAAATGTATTGTAAGTTTGTATCTGCAGATGGATTTAAAAATATAAAACTATCGGTAGCACATACAATGATGGAATCTGGATATTGTAAGGTGGGTAGTGTAAATTGAAATGTATCCGTAAATTCCTTTTGACATCCATTATCCGAACCAACTACTAAACTTACGATGTACGTACCCGAAGAATCAAAATAAAAAGAGGGTTGTTGTTGATATGATACAACCTGTCCATTGATGGACCAAGCCCATGAAGATATGGTACTTATCGAATCGGTAGATACATCAATACCTGCAACCTGTAATGTATCAGTACATGAAATATTGGAAAGAGAGAATGATGCATCCAAAGATTCATATTGTAATGAAATGGTGCGCTGTATAGTATCAGCACATAAAGATCCTGGATCCGCAACTAGTGTAATCGTATATGATCCTGTGTCAGGATAAATATACGTTGGATTAGTCAAAATAGAGATACTGGAATTAAGTGTATCTCCAAAAGACCAAAAATAACCCACCCCTTGTGAAAGTGAATTATTTTGAAATTGTACGATCAGCGAATTATCACACTGAACCTCTGGTGCGAAAAAAGCAGCGGATACTTTCCTTCCGCAGGTTCCTACCACATATTGAAAATCACGACGAGTTGTCGAAATCAATTGACCTTGTCTGTATTCCTCGGCACATATTCCTACCACGAAAACACCCAAAATATCAGGCGTGCCAGTCAGTAAACCCGTTTGGGGATCTATTCGAAAGGAATCTGGACCACCTAGCATATTGTCAACACCATACGGTGGAACCCAATTAACCGTTGAGTATGGAGGGTTATTAGGAGGTTGAGGCATCGATTGAGTTGGGCTAGCACCTGTAAGAGGCGTGCATAATCGATATACAATAGAATCACCATCTATATCGAAACCAGAATGATCATAAACAATTGGAACACCTTGACAAATGTACACAGGCGGCCACTGATTGAAAACAACGGATGAATTACAATTCAAAAGCGCACTTTCTGAAATAAAACAGGAATAGGTAGCACCCGTTGAAGTGGGACTTGAGATGTTGACAATATCTTGATTTCGACAACATCTCTGATAGACAACCTGATATCCTCCTGATATAAATGGCAATTGAATGGTATCGGTATAGGTTGTCGTATGGATACAAACATTGGGAGGTGCTACCAGGCAAGGATCCGTCAAATTAAGTGATAACGTATCATTATTTCTAAGAGGAACTCGCAGATCAAATATCAGTGAATCAGATTGATCAAAAATACCAATTGATGCTGGGTTATCAAACCATGGAACACCTGTATCACAATCTCTAAATACGGTTACAGTAATTTCATAAGCATTACCACCCAAGCATCTGTAATTTACCTCACCACCAACGATATGCGTCGCAAAACATGATGGATGTATCAACCCATAAAGGAGGATAAAAAAAATTCGAAAATACAGTTTCGGGTGAGACATGTCCTAAAATAAGAACATTCTTTAGAAATACCCATCTCATCATCTGTTTTGATGTACAAAATGACATGTAAACTGATGATGTCAGAAAAATGAGGAAGCTATCTTATGAGCGTGATGTTTCCTTTAAGTTGTAAATAATCTCCGTTATCACAACGACATCGCATGTAATATCCAAAAACATTAGGGGTCACAGGTTGACCCTTATAGGTGCCATCCAATCCAATAGATTGATCGTTAGTTTCGAATACCTTTTGACCCCATCGATCATAGATCATAAATACCATTTCAGTAATGTTAGTTCCCTCTACTTTTAAGAGATCATTGTACCCATCACCATCTGGTGTAAAAGCATTAGGAATGAAAACGATAGGATTCTCACAAGTTGGTGGCTTTATGTAAACCCTAACAGAATCCAACACAATACAACCAAACTGATTGGATACGTACACATAATAGGTACGGTCCTCTCGAGGTCTTGCCAATGGATTATGGATATTCAACTCGGATAAGGTCGTGTCAAAAACCCAATCATAGGAATATTCCAAAAAGTTGGTGGCGTATAGTTGTGATGCCTGGCCCAAGAAAATACTATCAG